>CAZVTL010000028.1:0-23894 GCA_964630075.1 uncultured Tangfeifania sp. | reverse complement strand
TCCAACGGGCTGATTTTCGCCCGCAAGGGGGAGGCCTTCCTCTTTGATACCCCGATGACGGAGGCCCTCACCAAGGAGCTGGTTACCTGGATCACTGATACCATGAAATTGAAACTGGTGGGATTTGTGCCCAATCACTGGCACAGGGACTGTACAGGCGGACTGGCCTACCTGCAAGGTAAAAAGGTCAAATCTTATGCCAACCAGCGAACCATCGACATTGCCCGATCAAAGGGTTTACCGTTGCCGGAAGTTGGATTCAAAGACTCTCTCCAACTAAAGCTGGGCAACAGTACAATTCTATGCTACTACCCAGGGGCTGCCCATTCGACCGATAACATCGTGGTCTGGATTCCTTCCGAAAAGATCCTTTTTGCAGGCTGCATGGTCAAGAGTATGGATGCCAAAAATCTTGGAAACACTGCAGATGGAGATCTGAAGGCCTATCCAAATACCCTTGGTATGGTGCTGAGAAAATTTCCAACTGCCAAAACGGTCATTCCAGGTCATGGTGATTTTGGCGGGTTGGAATTAATCCGTCACACGATGGAATTATTGAACAAACCTCCTGCTCAACCATAATTACATTAGCCATGAACTTTAAAATTATCTTGCTGATCCTCCTATCCTACCTCTATCTCTTTTTTGAAATAATGATGAGCAGAAGACATAGAAGAGATAGAAGTATTAAAAAAACTAACGACAAAGGTAGCATGTGGGTAATTGTCATCTCTATTTTTATCGGCTTTACCCTCGCCTTCAGAATTGGGGCTTCAACGCTGGGAAGAATCTATCATTGGGATGCTTTTTTTGCCGCAGGAATCTTCCTGGTGATGCTGGGGTTATATATCAGGATAAGCTCCATTCAGGCACTTCGGCAGCATTTCACCTATACCGTCACGAATATAGAGAACCATGAGTTAATAATAACCGGATGGTACAAAACAATCCGTCATCCGGGATACCTTGGTCAATTGATCCTACTTTTGGGATTCGCCACTGCGTTGTCCAATTGGCTGTCTGTCATCGGCATGATGCTTCCGGTTACCATTGGCTTTTTGTACAGAATCAATGTGGAAGAGAAATTCATGCAGGAGCAAATGGGACAGAAATACCTGGATTACAAAAAGAACACCAAGCGGTTAATACCCGGAATATTCTGAAATTTTGTACCTTATCACTCATTGAGCCGATGGAATACTGGGAAGCAAAATTTAAAGAGGTAGGCACCATGTGGCAGTTTGAAGCCTCAGATTCAGCAGAAATCGCCCTGGAACTTTTCAAGGCACAGGGAATTAATGCTATCCTACTGCCCGGATATGGCTACGGCAGGAATGCCAGGTTTTTTGAAGATGCCGGGATAGAGGTGACAGGCATCGAGATTTCGGCCACTGCCATCGCACTGGCCAGAACCAACGGATTAAAGGGAACGATCCACCATGGATCAGTGACCGATATGCCTTTCGACGACCGGAAATTCGGTGGAATCTTCTGTTATGCCCTGTTGCATTTGCTGAACAAACCTCAGCGAAAGGCCTTTGTCCGTGCATGCTTTAGCCAGTTGGAAAGCGGTGGAATCATGATTTTTACGGTAGCATCCAAGCAAATGTCCTACTACGGAAACGGAAGAATTCTTAGCAAAGACCGGTTCCGGATCATGAACGGACTAAATGTTTATTTTTATGATACCATTGCCCTGCAGAATGAATTTAAAGGCTTCGGACGATTGGAAATCAAATCAGTGGATGAGCCAATCAAATACATGACGGGGCAGGACCCGTTGAAATTACTGCTTGTGATCTGCAAAAAAAACTAAATTCAATAACCATGGACCAAATTGTACTTACCGATCCGAATGTTACCCCCAGCGAAAAGCAGGTATTTGCCATCATCGGCGACAAAAGCGCCCTATGGATCGAACTACATGATTACCTCTACCAACATCATCACGACATCTCAGAGGTTTGGAAATTTTACAACGATGGCAAATGCTGGCTCTTCAGGTACCTGATCAAAGCAAAAACCATCTGTTGGATCAGTATTCTGGAGAGCACTTTCCAGGTAGGATTTTGGTTTGGAGCGAAGGCTGAGCCTATCATTCTAGCAAGCGACCTACCGGAAAATGTCATGGAGGAGTACCGCAATGCCAAAAAAACCAAAATTGGCAGTGGCATAGGAATCGTACTTCACAATCGGGCAGATTTGGAAAATGTTATTAAATTAATGGAACTGAGAATAAAAATCAAATAGAACAATACTCGACTACCTTTACTGTAAATTCATCCAAGACAATTTACAGGACCATGGAATTTTACAAAGGAACGATCGAGTCATTGGTAAAAGAGCTCAACAGCAATTCCAGGGATGGTCTGGATGACCAAAAGAAAAAAGCTGCTGGTCAAAAATTTGGTCGGAATGTATTGATTTCGGTCAATACAATTGGGTTATTCAAAATTCTTCTCAACCAGTTTATCAGTCCGCTGGTGCTCATTCTGATTGTAGCATCATCGATATCCTTTTATTTGGGGCAGTTTCGGGATGGCTCTATCCTGTTGGTCATTGTTGCAATCAATGCAATGATTGGGTTCTACGAGGAGTGGAAATCCGAAAACATTCTTGCATCGCTCAAAAAACTTGTAGTAAACAAATGCAATGTAATCAGGAACGGAAAAATCATTGAAATACTTGCGGAGGAACTCGTCCCGGGAGATCTGGTCAAACTGTCGGAAGGCGAGGGTATTCCGGCCGATATCCGGTTGATTGAATCGATCAATTTTGCTGCCAACGAATTCATACTGACAGGTGAATCATTGCCTTCCAGCAAGGATCATTTGTTTGTTGCAACTAAAACACTGCCATTCGCGGAAATAAAGAGTTGTGTTTACATGGGAACGACCGTTGCCCGAGGTGAAGCAACCGGAATTGTCTATGCTACGGGAACACAGACAGAGATTGGCAAGATCAATACAACCTCGCAAAAAATAAAATCGGCCAAAGCACCGGTACAGGTGGAGATCGCGGATGTGGCCAAAAAACTCACCTACCTGACGCTGATCATTGCCGCATTCCTTTTCATTGTGCGTTTGCTGATGCATGATTCCATTGCGGTGGCACTCGTTTTTTCCGTGAGTGTGGCAGCGGCGATGGTACCGGAAGGTCTTCCGGCACAAATATCCATGGCCCTGTCGCTGGCGGTGGGAAGACTGGCCAAAAGAAAGGCCATCGTAAAGAAAATTGCTTCGGCCCAAACACTGGGCTCGGCTACAGTTATTGCTTCGGACAAGACCGGGACCCTCACAAAAAACGAAATGACCATTACCGCCTGCTACTTTGATGGAAAATCATTCAAGGTAGGAGGATTAGGTTATGAACCGACAGGTGAAATTAGCGATGACAAAGGGGTAGTTTTAAAAAAAGAATCACTGGGCGACCTGAAATTTTTTTTCCTTTCCGGGTTTCTCTCCTCCACTGGTAAAATCAGTCCGCACGATCAATTTCACAAGTCATGGTACTCCATCGGTGATCCCACAGAAACCTCATTTAGCACCCTTGCCATGAAGGCCGGATTATCGCTGGAAGAAGCTGAGAAGGATTATCCGCTGGTAAAAGCATTTGGATTCGACTCATTCAGGAAGAGGGCCACCATCGTCAGGAAACACAACGACAAAGTCACCGCTTTTGCATAAGGGTCGATTGAATCGATCCTGTCTGTTTCAACGCAGTCCATTGCCAATGGGAAAATAACCAAACTGACAGAGGCCGACAAAAAGGAGATTTTGGCCAGGTCGGCTTCATTCTCGGAGGAGGCACTGCGCGTTATAGCCATTGCGTACAAAGATCTCGGGTTAGAAAAGGATTATAAGGTGGAGAAGGTGGAAAAGGATTTGACCTTTGCCGGTTTTGTAACCATGTTCGACCCACCCCACAAGGAGGTGAAAGCAGCCATTGATGCCGTTTTCAAAGCGCACATAAAAGTTTTCATTGTCACGGGAGACAACGAAGTTACCGCAAGGGCTATTTCAAAAAACATCGGCCTGATGAATGCCAATGATGCGTTTCCAGTCATTGTGAAGGGAGCTGATCTGCCAACCATGAAGGACAGTGAGCTAAAAGAAATTTTTAAAAACAGGGCCGTCATTTTTTCAAGGGTATCGCCTGATGATAAATTCAGGGTAGTTGATTTGCTGATGAAACAAGGTGAAATTGTTGCCGTAACCGGAGATGGGGTCAATGACACCTTGAGTCTGAAAAGAGCCGACATTGGCATTGCCATGGGGAAAAATGGCTCCAAGGTAGCACAGGAAGCAGCCAACATGATCCTGCTGGACGACAATTTCTCTACCATCGTGGTGGCGATCAAGGAGGGAAGAACCATTTTCAGGAATCTGGAAAAGACGATTATTTCCAATCTGGGATCCAACATGGCAGAACTCACCTGTGTGCTCATCGGATTTGTGGGGGTTTTCCTGGGCTTGCCAATTCCTATCCTGGCGGTCCATATCTTGCTGATCGACATCGTTGGTGAGATGTTCCCATTGATCATGCTCACTTATGATCCGGCTGAAAAACACATGATGGAAAATCCTCCCCGGAATCCCAAAGATAAAATCCTCACCAGGGAGACCATGAAAGGAATTGCATTCTCCGGCATAGCCATGGGGTTGATGGCTTACGGGGCTTTCATGCTCTCCTATTTTCAGGATCAGCAATCTCCCGACAATTATGAGAAAGCCATCACCATAACCTTCATTTCCGTCATCTTCGGCCAGTTTGCGAACCTTCTGTCCAGACGAACCTATGGGAATGCATTGGGAAAATACCTGTTTTCCAACAGAAACCTCTTGCTGGCATTTACATTTTCCATCTCGTGTATCCTACTAATTGTTTATGTACCCTTGCTAAACCTCTATTTTCATACTTCACCGCTAAAAGCGACAGATTGGTTATTGCCAGTGGCCGCAGGATTCTTTTGCCTATTTCTTTATGAGACCAGGAAGAAGATCAATCAGCATTTAAGCAAGAAAAGTGCAGCGAAAGAACAATTTGCAAAATCCTGAAGTTTTCTTGTTTATTCCTTATTTTTACAGAAAATATGGACAATCGATAAGTTTTATGCTATCATCCGTTTAATTTGGCACTTTTAAATAAGGACATGGAGAAGGATTTCAACATTATACCATCATTTTTCCGGAGAAAGAGATTGGAATAGTCATAATGTCGAACAGCGATAACGCTGAAAGTATTTTTAAGGAGCTATTAGAAACCTCTATTGCCGACATTTTTACCCCCTGGAAATGGGAGAATTACATCCCCTATCAAATGAGAAAAAAATAAAAATATGATACCATTGCCAATTGACAGGTATTTCACTTTAGCGGACCTAATAAAAGAGGTCCAGATCAACAACTTCTTTGCCCGTTCTGTCATCGAAAAGCATGTTACCGGCAAGATCTATGTGGATGACATACTGAACCCAAAAACATGCTATATACTTCATCCTTATGGCATATCACTGCTTTTTGGCAATCATGAAAACCAACATTTCAACCAGCAATTCAAATCCCATGCATTGAACCTGGACAAAAGCCGCAACAACCACGAGTGGATGCAGACCTTTCCCAGGGATTGGGATTCGGTTATGGCAGAACTGTTTGGTGACCTTTTAATCAAAGCTGCAGGAAATAGCGCAAACAAGACCAGCGGAATCATCGAAATGAATAGCCGGGTTAACTTCCGTTTCAACAGGGAGAAGTATCTGCAAAGAAAGAAGCCTGAACTAGCCTCATGGGATCGGATTGAAGAGACCAATTCAACCTATTTTGAACAGATGACGGGAAGTGTGATCCCTTTGAAATTCTGGGATTCAGCCAGTGCCTTTGCAGAAAGAGGAAAAGGATTTACACTGTTGCACAAAGAGCGTATTGCTTCGACTGCCTATGCCGCCTTTGTGCACGAAGGCATACTGGAAATTGGTATCGAAACAGTGGATGGATTCAGGGGACATGGATTTGCTGAACTCACTTGCTGCACTCTGATCGATTATTGTCTGGAAAGAGACTTGATTCCGGTTTGGTCGTGCAGGTTGGAAAACACGGCCTCATACCTGCTGGCCCAAAAGCTAGGATTTGAACCTACACTTCAACTGCCATTCTACCGGTTAAGCAACTGAAAATATTATAATTATTAGAAATAACCATTCACTAAAACATCCACATGCCAACACCCATTTCAGAATGTTTGTATTGTCAGAACAATGAAACATTGCACCGTTTAATGATTAAAATCTGTGATTTGGAAGTCTCTCAACTTTTCTTGTTCAAGGAACAATCTTATTATGGACGCTGCAATGTGGTCTACAGGGATCATGCAGTTGAGTTTCACGAATTAAGTGATGAACAGCGCAATGCCTTTATACGCGATGTGGCAAAAGTCGGGAAAGCCATTGCATCTGCATTTAATCCGACCAAAATTAACTACGGTGCCTACGCAGATGCAATCTCTCATCTTCACATGCACATTGTACCAAAATACAAAGATGGATATGGATTCGGAGGAGTTTTTGAAATGAACCCACAAAAGATTACTCTTTCAGAAAAAGAATATGCTGAAGTAATTGAAAAGATTAAAACTGGACTATAAGGGCCTGGGACAAAAAAAGCCCAGCCACCAAAGTGGCTGGGCCAAAGTATTTTTTGGATCCTATTCCAGGATATTGCGCATGTAATCGATGCATTTGATTACCTCTTTCACCGGATCCGAATCAGCCGGGATATCGTATTCGAGCTCGACAAATACATCGATCGGCCATTTCTCTTTTTTTATCAGATTCAGCACATCTGCAATCGGAGTCTCGCCCTGTCCAAATGGCCGGTTGGCATTGGGGGTTGCGTGTTTAGGGCCTGTCTTGTCCTTCATATGGATCATAGGGATCCTGTCGTGGTATTTGACAAGAATCTCGTTGGGATGTTTACCTGTGGCACCATAATAGTGCCCCACATCCATATTGAGCCGGTTGGCTGGTGAATATGAGAGCAAGGTATCGATGTCAAAGCCTGGCTGGCCAAATTGCCCATGCGTATGGTACAGGGCAAGGCTGTTGTGCTTTTCGGCAAATTTACCCAACCGTTTGCAGGCAGCCTCACTGGCTTCATCCGTGATCCCATAGGCTCCCAACACCTTGGCAGCCTTGAAGGCATAATCGATCTCCTCGTCCGACCAGCTGGAAGGAGCAAACTTTGCAATGTGCAAATTAACACCCGCATCGTTGTACATCTTGCGCACATCGGCATACTTCTGCATAGGCAGTGACAACCGCCACTTGCGTTGCTCCTCCCGTGCCGCATCAGCGGCTTTGGCACGTTCTGCCTTTTCCTGGTCACTTAACTGCACGCCGCGTGGTGGACGGGCTGGTCCGGCAGGTATGCCCAAACCCTCCTCCAGGACACTTCTCATCTCCAACGCATTGACCCCGGCTTTGAGCACATATTCCAACACCTCAGGAAGACTGTGTGAAATGGCACGGTAAGAATAAGTGGTCAAGCCCAATTGTACACCATTCACCCTGGAATTCGGTTTTTTAGCTCCAGCGGCGAATGAATAGCCAAAGGGAACGAGTGAAACAGCAGCAGCTGCTGCAGTAGTACCTAAGAATTTCCGTCTTGAAAAAGTTGTGTTACTCATATTCAAAAGTTTTAAAAGAATTCAGCTAAACAAAAATCCCATGAATGTAACTATTTTATATGATTATCACAAAATTGACCAACCCCGCCCCTATCCAACATAAGACCTTGACACCAAAAATTTCGATTGACTATTTTTATTAACTTAGTACTCAACTATTCTACCAATCATGGTTCCGAATCCAGATATCAAAGCTGAAATCATTTTTACCGGTACCATCTGGCAAGCAGGAATGGTCAAAAGCCTTTTAGCGGATGCCGGTATTGAGGCCTACCTGTTCGATGGTGCGAGGGGAACATACAACCCGGGATGGAACCTTCCCGGGGAGGGAGGATCAGTAAGGGTCATGATTTCTGAAGAGCAAGCAACAGTAGCCAAACTGATCGTGGAGGAGTACCAGGCAAATGTGAATGGGTAGTCATTCCAAAGCCTTGAGAATCTTGCAACAACACCCTTTTTGCAGCAGCTGTCCGCTATTTGGAATTAATCCAACAATAAATTGGCCGACTTTATTATATCTAATTATCTGTATATATTAATATTAATGGAATAGTTGTTTTTAAACACTTTGCATGGCATCGTTGAGTGAAGAATAGTTTCGTAAATTCGTCCTGTAATGATCAATATTCTAATTTGATGTCACACAACAGAAGGGACTTTATCAAAATTGGCGCCATGGGATCCGCAGGGCTACTCTCTGTCTGGAAACTTGCTGGAGCTGCAGATACTCTCCAGTCCGGCAACGCTCCTTCCCAATCCGCTTCACCCCATGCACCATTCAGAACTGCCACCTATTGTGAAGTTTGTTTCTGGAAGTGTGCAGGTTGGATCTATAAAAACGAAGCGGGAAAAATACAGAAGATTATCGGGAATGACGAGGATGAAAATTGCAACGGCCGGCTCTGTCCGCGGGGTACAGGAGGAGTGGGCATGTACTACGATACAGACAGGCTCAAAACGCCGCTGATTCGGGTAACAGGAGCTGACGGAAAGCAGACCTTCCGTGAGGCAAGTTGGGATGAAGCGCTGGATGTGGTGGCAGAAAAGCTTCAAAAAATAAAACAGGAACATGGTGCTGAATGTACCGCCTTGTTTACGCATGGCTCAGGAGGGCACTATTTCGGCAATTTGCTGAAAGCCTTTGGATCGGGAAACATCGCCGCGCCATCTTATGCACAGTGTCGCGGACCGCGTGAAGTTGCCTTTATTGCCACCTTTGGGGCAGGGCTCGATTCCCCTGAACCAACAGATATTCGCGATACCCGTTGTCTGGTACTTATCGGCTCCCATCTTGGGGAGAATATGCACAACGGGCAGGTGCAAGAGATGTCGGATGCCATCGACAAAGGAGCAACCATCATCACGGTGGATCCAAGATTTTCGACAGCTGCCAGCAAATCCAAATTCTGGCTACCCATCAAGCCTGCAACAGACATGGCCTTGCTTTTGGCCTGGATCCACGAGATCATTTACAACGAGTGGTACGACAAAAAATATGTAGAGAAATATACTTCAGGGTTTGAGCAGCTGAAGGAACACGTAAAGAATTTCACGCCAGAGTGGGCACACGGGATTACCACCATCGATCCATCGGTCATCACAGAAACGGCACGCGAAATGAGGGATGCCTCCCCTGCCGTGATCATCCATCCGGGAAGGCATGTAACCTGGTACGGTGATGATACCCAACGGCTTCGTGCTGTAGCGATCCTGAATGCCTTGCTGGGTTCCTGGGGGCGTCGCGGAGGCTTTTACCTTCCCGAGAAAATTGAGGTACCTGAATTCCCTCATCCACCCTTCCCCAAACCGGCAAAGACCTGGCGGGATGCCATGGGTGGAAAGTATGCGCTGGCTGATCTGGCACTGGCCTCAGGCGTTTGTGATGCGACCATTCCCAATCCGGAGATGGGATGCAACATCAGAGCCTGGATTGTAAACGGCACCAACCTGATCATGACCCTTCCGGATGAGAAAAAGACCCTGGAGGCAATTAAAAACCTAGATTTAATGGTTGTCGTGGATACCATGCCGATGGAGATTACCGGATATGCCGATGTGGTCTTACCGGAATGCACCTACCTGGAGCGGTGGGATGATCTGCGCGTTGTACATGGAAGAAAGCCCAACATCGCCCTGCGAATGCCAGCCACGGAACCACTGTACGATACCAAACCGGCATACTGGATTGCAAAAAAGCTGGCTGGCAAGATGGGGTTGGGTGATTACTTCAAGTGGGACAAATTTGAGGATGTGCTGGAATGGCAACTCAAACAAATCGGATCATCTCTGGATGAAATGAAACGGATTGGGGTGAAGGTTTTCCCAAGGGAATCCGGCCCACTCTATTATGAGGAGGATATGCCCATCGAATTTGGCACCAATTCGGGTAAAATAGAACTCTATTCTACCGTGATCGCGGCCGAAGGTTTTGATCCTATGCCAGTCTATACAGCGCACATGACACCTCCTCCCGGGTTTTTCCACCTCAATTATGGGCGCGCCCCGATGCATACCTTCGGCCGCACCTCCAACAACCCCAATCTGACAGATCTGATGGATGAAAACACTGTGTGGGTAAACCCCAAAGTTGCAAAAGAGTGGAGTTTGAAAAATGGACTTGCCATTTATCTCGAAAATCAGGATGGCATAGTCTCTGATTTTGCGGTCAAGGTCCGTATCACCGAACGAATCAGGTTTGACTCCGTTTACATTGTGCATGGTTTTGGGCACAACAACAAGAAACTCACGAGGGCACACGGCAAGGGAGTGAGTGATTCGCAGCTAATTTCAAGGGTCTTGATCGACCCCATCATGGGAGGCACTGGGATGCGCGGCAACTTTGTGACTTTCAGGATAGCTAAAGAAAGTGAGGTAAAATCATGAGATATGCAATGGCCATTGACACGAAAAAATGTGTTGGATGTTCCGACTGCGTGGTAGCCTGTCAAACTGAAAACAATGTTCCAATTGGATACTGCCGCGACTGGATTGTGGAGGTCACAGACGGAACCTATCCTCAACTGGAGATTGAACTGCGCTCGGAGCGTTGCAACCATTGCGACAACTCGCCTTGTGTACGGTGTTGTCCTACAGGTGCAAGTCATTACGAAAAAGGGGGCATTGTCACTGTTACCCACAACAAGTGTATCGGATGCGGGGCTTGCATTTCAAGCTGTCCATATGATGCCCGCTATTCACATCCTGAAGGTTATGTAGACAAATGTACTTTCTGTATACACAGGATTGGGAAAGGACTGAAACCTGCATGTGTGGCCGTTTGCCCCACCAAATGCATGTATTTTGGCGACCTTGAAGACCCCAACAGTGAAGTATCACTGGTTCTGAAAAAACGCAAGCACAAGACACTGATTCCGGAGGCCGGAACAAAACCACAGGTTTATTACCTTATTTAAACTGAAAAGGGATGAGAGAAGAAATTATCACAAGCGGAAGATTAAATCCCCACATTGATCCGCACCTCGAAATCTGGCATTGGCAGATTCCACTCTACCTTTTTCTGGGTGGTCTGGCTGCCGGCATTCTGTTTTTCGCTGCATTGTATACCATCATGGGCAAGGAGGAGAAGTATCCTGCAGCCGTTCGCCGTGCCCCGATCCTGGTTCCCTTCCTGCTGGTCATCGGATTGTTTGCCCTATTCCTCGACCTGAAGCACAAACTATTTTTCTGGCAACTTTACACCACCATTAAATTTCAGTCACCCATGTCGTGGGGAGCCTGGACCCTCATGGCCATTACCCCCATCTCCATGGTCTGGGCGGCTATGCATATCCGGGATTTCTTTCCGAAATGGGATTGGAAATACGATATTCTGAAGGATATTGAGTCCGAAATCCTTAAGTACAAAGTACACATTGCATGGGTCATGATCGTACTCTCTGTTATTCTGGGAATCTATACCGGCATACTATTGTCGGCCTTTAATGCCCGTCCCCTGTGGAATACTTCCATCCTTGGTCCGCTCTTTCTAACTTCTGGACTTTCTGCCGGGGCAGCAACCATTCTTCTCTTTTCAAAATCCGCCAAAGAGCGAAGATTGTTTGCAAAAATAGACATTCTACTCATTGTCATAGAGTTGTTCCTGATCACCCACCTGTTTATGGGATTTTTGGCCAGTACTTCTGTACAGATCGATGCAGCAAATCTATTCCTTGGCGGACCCTACACGGCTCCATTCTGGATCTTTGTGGTGGTATTGGGGATGTTGATACCTGCCGGACTTGAAATCATGGAACTCCGGCATGTGAAGATTCCCCATGTCATTCCGGTTGTTCTGGTTCTTTTTGGCAGTTTGATGTTCAGGTTTATCATTGTTTATGCAGGACAGATGAGTCGCTGGCTTTACTAACAACCATCTGATCAATTATAACTGCGTTTGAATTGCATTATTTCCAACGATTATTGAATAAAATTATCAAAAATGACAAAAGAGAAAGCGCCTAAAAAGTACATGAATCCATACCTCGGCGGGGTATTGCTGGGTTTGGTATTGGTATTTGCATTCTGGGTTTCCGGCCGCGGCCTCGGTGCCAGCGGAGCTTCCAAAAGTTTAATCATTGCCGGAGTCGAAACAATTGCTCCATCCCATGCAAGTTCCGCATCCTTCTACAAAGAGTATGGCAGCTCAAAGGAGAATCCGCTCAAATCATGGTTGGTATTCCAGATGATGGGCGTAGTCGTGGGAGGGTTCCTTTCTGGAGCCTTTGCAGGAAGATTGAAATTCAAGGTGGAAAAATCACCCAAAATCACCAACAAAACAAGGTTAATCTTTGCCGTTCTTGGAGGAATCCTTTTTGGCTTTGGAGCTCAATTGGGAAGGGGCTGCACCAGCGGATCAGCGCTCACAGGAATGTCGGTCCTCTCTGTTGGAGGTTTTGTAACCATGGCAGCCATTTTTGGTACTGCTTTTGCACTGGCCTATTTCGCAAGAAAACTTTGGATATAGCTTTCCTGCCAACGAAAGGGAACGACTTGTGCATACTGCCCAACCAATTTGGGAAAGTAGCAGTTCAATACCAATAAAGACAAAAAAACACATAATATTTTATACAAATGGGTCCATTAGTTGTAAACGAAATTATCTCTGCCGAAACCAACCTGCTTTTTGCCTTCATCATTGGCATTGCTTTTGGTTTTGTGCTCGAGTCAAACGGTTTCTCCTCCAGCCGCAGATTGGCCGGAATGTTTTACGGATATGACACCACCGTACTTAAAGTCTTTTTTACTGCCGCCATTACAGGAATGCTTGGTCTACTCTTCCTGAGCCTGTTTGGATGGCTAGATCTTGGTCTTATTTACATCAATCCGACATTTCTGTGGTCAGCCATTGGCGGTGGTGTCATTATGGGTGCCGGCTTCATATTGGGGGGTTACTGTCCTGGCACCTCCTTCTGCGCGGCTGCCATCGGGAAACTGGATGCATTGGCCTTTATCGGCGGCATTTTTATAGGAATCTTCATCTTCGCGGAAGGTTATCCCCTGTGGGAAGGATTTTACAAAGCCAAGGATCTTGGATCTCCGGTACTTAACGACCTCATTGGCACTTCGCGTGGGGTGATGACATTGATGATCATTGTAGTAGCCCTGGTCATGTTCTGGGTAGGAGAATGGGCCGAAAAGAAATTTGCCCGTGACGACTACAAAATAAACCAACATTAAATATTTAATTATGAAACCTTTAAAGATATTGGCCGCTGTGATTATACCGCTTGGAATCATCATTGCCGCGGTCCCCGAAAACAGAACAAGACCCTACAAACTTACTGCAGATGAACTACTTACTGAAGTAACTGAAGGCCGACAGTTCATGAGTCCGGATGAAATTGCCCAAATGCTGATCGTGAAGGATCCCACACTGCAATTGATTGATGTACGGAGCAAGGACCAGTTCGAAAAGTTCAGCTTGCCCAATGCCCTCAATGTACCGCTTGAAAGTCTATTGAGTGCAGAATATGAAGAGATCCTAAACCAGGATATCAAGCTAAATATTTTTTATTCCAACAGCAGCAACGAAGCAAACCAGGCTTGGATGATCACGAGGCAGCTTGGTTATAAAAACAATTATGTGCTGCAGGGAGGATTAAACTATTGGGCCGAGACCATTCTAAAACCCGAAAAACCAGCGGAAGGAAGTCCAAATGAAGAGATTGCCAGGTACAATTTCAGAATGGGAGCAGGCAAGGCTTTGGGGGGTGGATCCGAATCCGTTGCCGTTGGCGCTGCGTCCGGTGGCAATGCACCAAAACCTGTCCTTCAAAAGAACAAGAAAAAGAAAGGTGCAGCAGGAGGTTGCTAATCTCGTTATACCGGAATCCTTGAAATCCTTTTCTTCTCTTCCCGTGCAATGACGATGGGGATCTTCTCTTCGATGACATTACTGGTATCAAGCCCAAAGGCTTTCACATCGTTGATACCCATCCGGCGAATCAGGTTGTGCATTCCCATCGTAAATCTCTTCAATCCGGGAAGCTTGTAGTCGTTGATCATCACCCTATCGAGGTTGACAAAGAGGAAGTCAGCCGGAATGGAGTGCCGCTTGAGGGATTTGTAGTGGCTTACCATGCTGATTTCGTGGGATTTTTCCAGATCCTCCAATACCTGTTTGAAATAGACATTGATCCGCCGTTCGATCTTGAAGCCCAGGTGAAATTCCACCTTGATGACGACACCCGGTACAATGTGGTGTACTGTATATTCAAAGGTATCCGGAGTATCCAGGCTGTCGATGTGCAGGAACCAATAGGTATTTGCCCGTTTTGGATGTTTGTTGAAAATTGAAAACATGATCTTTGACTCGATCTGGTCCAGCTTGTTGGCTTTGGTAATGTAAACCAGGTTGGTAGCAATCTTGGGCACATTGTAGTCCATGCTAAGTTCGTAGATCACTTCGGTCTCCTTCTTCAGGTTGGTGAAGGTGATGAACTTGTTCTTGATCTTTCTTCCAAAATACCAACTGTACATCACGATGAAGAAGAAGGAGGCAAGCAGGATGGTCAACCATCCGCCGTCCATAAACTTGTGCAGATTGGCATAGAGGAAAGTGCCTTCAATTGTCAGGAAGAGCGTCACCAGGATAATGCGCAACAAAAGGTTCATCTTGCGTTTGCTGAGATAGACCGACAACAGCAATGTAGTCATAATCATGGTAATGGTAATCGAAAGCCCGTAGGCCGCCTCCATGTTGGAAGACTCACCAAAATAGATCACTACAAAAGAGCAGGAGATCCACAACAACCAATTCACAAAAGGGATGTAAACCTGGCCTTTGACCGAAGAGGGATAAAGCACCCTGATTTTAGGCCAGACATTTAAAGTGATTGCCTCACTGATCAGCGTATAGGAACCACTGATCAATGCCTGGCTTGCTATGACAGCCGCAGAAGTGGCAATAATTACACCCGGGATGAGAAACCAGGAAGGCATAATCGTATAGAATACATTGACATTTTTGGCCTCGGAGAGGTGCTCCAGCAACCAGGCACCCTGCCCAAAATAGTTGAGCAAGAGTGATACCTTGACGAAGATCCAGGTGAGACGAATGTTCTTGATTCCGCAATGTCCCAAATCGGAATAGAGGGCTTCTGCCCCGGTTGTTGCCAAAAAGACGGCACCCAGCAAGATAATGGCTTGGGGATAGACAGCCAGGAACTTGATGGCATAATAGGGATTCATGGCCGCCATCACACCAATACCATTGGTAAGTTGGCTAATCCCCAGGACGGCCAGCAGCACAAACCATAAAAACATGACTGGACCAAAAACCTTGCCAATGAAACCCGATCCAAATTGCTGAAAGAAGAAGAGCATCAGGAAGATGGCCAAAACAATGGGTACAACCGGCACCTGGTCATACAAAATATTCAATCCCTCAATGGCGGAAGTAACTGTGATGGCTGGTGTAATTACTCCATCTGCCAGCAAGGCACTCCCACCCAGCATGGTAATGATGGCTATCAGGTTTGTCTTTCTGCGAACCAATGCAAAAAGTGCAAAAATTCCTCCTTCACCATGGTTGTCTGCCTGAAGGGTAATGATTACATATTTGAAAGTAGTTTGAAGGGTAAGGGTCCAGAAGATGCAGGAGAGTGCTCCATAGATGAGCAGCTCATTGACCTCGATTGCTCCCTTCATGATGGCGTTCATCACATACAACGGACTGGTTCCGATGTCTCCATAAACAATTCCCAACGTTACGACGAGACCGGCAAGGGTGATCTTCTTAATTCCGGAATGAGATTTTTCCATTCAGCAGTAAATAGTTACTTTTTGAAAATCATGCGTACAAGGGGTCAAAATTAATTCAATTGTCCCGACTTTATTCTCCCTGCAAAAAAAATAGCAATTAATTAAAATTGGGAAATGAGGAAATGTGGAAATGTGGAAATTAAATCAGCATTGGCAGGAGTCGAACATTTCAAAATTATCAAATCCCCAATCCTCAAATAAGCCGTATGCCTTTCTCTTCCAGTGAAATAAGCCTTTGTTTAAATAAGAAGCCTACCGCCTTTTTAAACACTTTCTTGCTGATGGCAAACTTGTCAAAAATCACTGCTGCATCGCTCTTGTCTGTCAATGGGAGAAATCCTCCGGATTGCTTCAACTTGTCCAGAATAGCCTGCGAGACCCCATCTACCTGTGCGTACCCTGGTCTGTACAGGGAGAGGTCTATTTTTTTGTCCTCCCTGACTTTTTTGATGTATGCCTTTAATTGTTGTCCCTTTTGAAGCGGCCCGGGTAGTTCATCGTGGTATAAGATTCCGCGGTGCAGGTGGTTGATGATGGCATTGTAGCCCAATTCACTCTCGCTCTCAACAATTAAGGATACCTCATCTCCTGTCTGGTATTCAGGCAAAACATTGTCCAAAAACTTCTCCAGCTTGGCTGAGGCAGCAATTCGCTGGGAGTCGGGATCCAGGTATACATAAACCAGGTAGGAGCGGCCCGCCACCATGTTCATTTTCTGCTCCCGGAAGGGCACCAGCAACTCCTTCATCAGGCCCCATTCCAGGAAGGCCCCAACATTGTTGACGGCATTCACCCGAAGCATGGCAAATTCTCCCACCTGGGCATAGGGCTTTTCTGTTGTAGCGATGATCCTGTCTTCGGAATCCATGTAAATAAAGACCTCAAGCTCCTGGTCAACTTCACATTCTTCGGGCACATACCGTGCAGGGAGGAGAATCTCTCCCATCTCGGCCCCATCCAGATAGACGCCAAAATCGACAAACTTCACCACCCTAAGGGTGTTGTACCTTCCTGGTAAGATCATGGTTTTGTTATTTTAGCTTGTTTAATGTTTGCATCGTAAAGGCTCGTCCTGCCTGGAAGGCCCTTAAATTTACCGCAACAATTTCTTCCCCCTTTTTTGAAAAGATAGCTTTGATTGCCTGCTCCAGACTTTCGAGTGGCAACTCAACAAAGGGGGAGGCAGCGCCCAGCATGACCATGTTGGATGATTTGCTATTCCCTTCCGCTTTGGCAATTGCCTCAGCATCTATGGCCACAACGCGGGGCAAATTACGGATAGTTGCCAGGATTCCCTCCGTATCCGGATAGTCCGGAATATTGACAAAAGGGGTTGTGCTGGTGATCACATAACCATCCGGGGAAAGGAAATTCAGGTAGCGAAGTGATTCCAGTGGTTCAACAGAAAGAATCAATTGAGCCTCGCCGGATGGAATCAGGTCCGAAAAAATCGGTTTGTCCGACAATCTCAGGTAAGACTGGACTGCTCCACCGCGCTGGCTCATTCCATGGGTCTCGGCCTGTTTCAGGTAGAGGTTGTTTTCTACCGCAGCCAATCCAAGCACCGTGGCTATGGACAAAATCCCCTGACCCCCAACACCCGCTAAAACTATATCACACTTCATTTTTCGTTATTTCAATTTATTTCCCAATTTTTTAACTTTTCTTCCTCCTCGACATTTTCTGAATACACTCCCTGCGTGGAATGATGACTGAAACACCTTTGTAAGCGATTTCACGCTTCAACAAATCTACCAGAATTTCATGGTTCTTTGGCAAGGACTCCAGGACATGGATGTGTTCCGGCAACACACCTACTCCTTCGCAGATGGACTCAATCCGACCCAGTGCGGAGGAGTCCTGTCCACCGGTCATGGAGATGGATTCATTGTCGCCAATGATCAGCACGATATTGGATTGCTCATTCACTGCATCCAGCAATCCGGTTATCCCCGAATGGGTAAAGGTTGAATCACCGATCACGGCTACAGAGGGAAACAGTCCGGCATCGGCGGCCCCTTTGGCCATGGTGACGGAGGCACCCATGTCGACACAGCTGTAGATAGAGTTGTAGGGCGGCAGTGCCCCAAGGGTATAGCAACCGATATCTGAAAAAACTCTCCCTTTGCCATATTGATCCATCACTTCGTTTAGCGCGCGGTAGGTATCGTGGTGCCCACACCCCTTGCAAAGTGCTGGAGGTCTGTTCACCAGGTTTCCGGGAAGCTCTTCCAGCGGAGCTCTTTCGATCTTGAGTGCCGTCGCCACCAGATCAGGGGTAAGTTCCCCCGCGCGGGGCAGTGTCCCGTCCAGGCGGCCTAAAATCTTCTTGCCCCTTCCGAAGAATCCTTTCAATTGTTCTTCTACCAGCGGATAGCCATCTTCCAGTACCAGGATCTCATCGACTTGCGATTCAAGTTGTTTCAACAACTTCTCAGGCAGGGGATATTGAGAGAGCTTGACGTATGGGTAGGGAGAGATTCCCGGGTAATTCTCCCTGAAATAGTTGTAGGCAATGCCGCAGCAGACGATACCCAGGGAGCTGTCGATTCCGTCCACAAAAAGATTGAAATCCGACTGCTCGGCAAGTTGGAGGAATTCGGTTTGTTGTGCAAGCAGCTTGTTGTATCTTTTTCTGGCATTGGATGGCAGCAGCACAAATTGCAACGGATCGGCTGGCAATGAGATCGAATTCTCCTTTCGTGCAGAATCAGCCAACAACACCCCTGAGCGGGAATGGGCCAACCGGGTGGTAATCCGGATCATTACGGGAACCCCCAACTTTTCCGACAGATCCAGTCCGGTGATGGTCATGTCATAAGCCTCCTGCTGGTCAGCAGGCTCCAGAACCGGAACCATGGCAAATCTGCCGTAATAACGCGAATCCTGCTCGTTCTGGGAAGAGTGCATCGAGGGGTCATCGGCCACGGCAATCACCATCCCTCCGTTTACCCCGGTTATGGCGATGTTCATAAATACGTCAGCAGCGACGTTGAGTCCCACATGTTTCATGCACACCAGCGTTCGCTTTCCGGCATAGGACATTCCGAGGGCTGCCTCCATGGCCGTCTTTTCGTTGGCCGACCACTGGCGGTGAAGGTTGCGCTCAATGGCCACCTCGTTCTCCTGAATGTACTCTGTAATCTCGGTAGAGGGCGTTCCGGGATAGGCATACACCCCGGAGATTCCTCCGTCGATGGCCGCTTGTCCGATTGCCTCTACCCCAAGTAATAATTTTTTGTTCATTTGGTTCGTATTCGCTTAAATATCATTTAATCAAATAAATATTCGACACTTCGGATGTTTTGACCTATTAGACACTTTGGCTTTACGCCATTGCAATCATATTTCTCCAAGTCTCTCCGTCATTTTATCTCTCCGTCATTCCCACGTCCCCTCGTCCTCATCTTCCCCTCATTTCTTCGGATCCCGGAATGCCCAGTAATTGCCTCGTGACTCCTCGCGCTCCTGCATATCGGACTGTTGCTGTATCCAGTTTTGGGCCATGACCTTCATGGAAGGATCAGCATGTTCGAAAAACTGGATGTAAGCCTCACAGAAACGGGGCAACCGCTGATCGACAGGATCCTTGATCCGGTCTTTGGTGCAGCCGCCAAAACATTTCGTCAACCAGGGGCAGAACCTGCATTTACGTGGAAGCAAGGCCTTTGCCTTCCCAAAATCATCCTGCTTCTTGCTGTTCAGCATGTTGATGATCTTGTCGTTCCGCAGGTTTCCCAACCGGTGACGGGGTTCGACAAAAAAATCGCAGGAGTAGATATTGCCATTGTGTTCAACCACTACATAGGGGCCACACTCCTTGTGCATGGTGCATTCAGGAGCTTCCAAACCGACGTAGGAGTGGAAAACAGATTCGAAATGCCTGACCGAAGTAGTCGGGACCCCATTCACAAAGTCAGCCCTCCAAAGGTCGTACAATTTGACAAGGAATTTCCCATATTTCTCTGCAGTCAATGAAAAAGGGGCTGCCTGTGAAGGATTTTCAGGGTCGGTCTCTACCACCGGGATGAACTGCATCCAGGTAAGGCCCAACCCTTTGTAATAATTGTACAACTCTTCCGGATAATCGGCCGAATAGTCCGTAATACAGCACATGGCATTGACGGCGACCCCCTCTTCCAAAAGCATCTTAGCCTTCTCTTCCACCACAGACCAGGTCTTTTGCAGCCCTTTGTTGACCCTGTACCGGTCGTGAATGTGTTCCGGACCATCCAGGGAGAGTCCGATCAGCCAATCGTATTTTTTAAAGAAGGCAGCCCATTCGCGGTCCAAAAGCGTACCGTTGGTCTGAAATCCATTGCCAACTTGTTTCCCCTGACCATATTTTATTTCGAATTCAATGGCTTTCCTGTAGAAATCTAGACCCATCAGGGCCGGTTCCCCGCCTTGCCAGGCAATAGAGACCGCCGGTCCCGACTGTTGCATCACCTGGCGTATCATCTCTTCGAGCGTTTCCGGACTCATCCGGTGACTCTTTGATTCAGGGAATAGCGCCTCTTTCTCCAGGTAAAAACAGTAGGTACACTTCAGGTTACAATCAGGGCCTGCCGGTTTTACCAGCACAGAATTGAGCGGCCTGTGTTTTTGAGCCATATATTTTTTTTATGAGCATGCGAAAATAATCAAAATTGGCGAGGCAATTCTATTTTCAGCCGATAACCTAACGGTGTGCTAACAATAATTTCAATACTTTTAGCTGGATGTTTTTACAAGTCGGATTATGGCTTTCAAACGCTTTATGGCTTTTCTCCTGTTCCTTCTTTTGCAACTCCTTCCAGGATATGGACAGGAGCAAACCATCTTGCTGAAAGGAATAACGTTGGGAAGCGACCAGAGGCCGCTGGCAGGGGTAAATATCCAGGTAAAAAACAGCAAAAAAGGCAATTTCAGTGACCAGCATGGTCGGTTCAAAATTAGAATAAATCTCCCAGAAGATTCCATCCTGGTTTTTAGCTGCCTCAATTACCAGACCATCGAGCTGCCTGTTGGATGGACTACCAAAACGGAGCTCCGTGTGGCACTTCAGCCACTTTCCATCCAGATTTCAGAAATCCAGGTCAGTGAGCAGCGGAGAGCTTCTCCGGGAGTCGTAACCATTGGTCCGCTTCTTACCAGGAATCTCCCAAATGCAGGAGGTGGAGCAATTGAACAATTGGTAAAGAGCCTGCCGGGTGTTAGCAGCAACAGTGAGTTATCACCCCGGTACAATGTTCGGGGGGGCAATTACGATGAAAATCTGGTCTATGTGAACGGGATCGAAATTTTCCGTCCTTTCCTGATAAAAACCGGTGAACAGGAGGGGCTCAGCTTTCTCAATCCGGACCTGGTTGCTGCTGTACGCTTCTCTTCGGGCGGTTTTGAGAGTTCCTATGGTGATAAAATGTCATCAGTCCTTGACATAGAATACAAAACGCCGGAGAAATTTGCAGGCACAGCCGAGCTTGGAGCACTGGGCGCCTCTGCCCATTTTGAAGGAAGGGCGATGAAAAACAGATTCTCCTACCTAACGGGAATCCGCTACAAAGACAACCGCTATCTGCTGGGAACACTCGACCAGAAAGGACATTATGATCCATCCAGTTTTGATTTGCAGGCACTATTGGGTTACAATTTTTCGGAACGATTGTCCATCAATTTCCTGGCCAATGTTTCCCGCAACTACTACAGCTTTACCCCGGAGTCGCGGGAGACCAATTTTGGAACCATGGCGCAGGCCTATCAACTGAAAATTTATTTTGAAGGGAACGAACAAGACAACTTCTCGAACCAGATGGGCGCGCTTACCATCAACTTTGATCCGACAAAAAACCTCCACCTCCAGCTGACTGGCAGCTCTTTTCGGTCGAATGAGCAGGAGCGATACGACATACTCGGGCAGTACTACCTGAACGAAATCGTTGCCGGATCAGTTCCTTCAGACAATCCCGACAGCACCATGCTGCTGGGGGTTGGCTCCTCTTTGATTCATGCGAACAATTACCTGCAAGCTTCCATTCAAACGATCGAGCAAAGCGGAAAATACAAACTCGGCTTGCATCACATCAGGTGGGGATTAAAATACCAGTCTGAGCGCATCCACGACCAGGTGAACGAATGGGAAATGCGCGATTCGGCCGGTTATTCGCTTCCATACGGCAAAGAGTCGCTGGAGCTTTACCGGCGAACAAAGGCAGACAATCAACTGAACAGCAACCGTCTCAGTTTATATCTTCAGGATAATTTTTCTGCCCGGATTCAGAACTCCAGCCTTTCGGTCAGTTTTGGCGGCAGGGTACAATACTGGGATTTCAACAACCAAACCATCTTTAGTCCGAGGATCTCAGCCAGATTCTATTCCGGCAGGTTCAAACAGCTTCAGCTGCATGCTGCCTGCGGAAGTTACCAGCAGATGCCCTTTTTTAAGGAGCTAAAGAACCGGGAAGCGCAGCTGGTACAGGGGGTCAAGGCACAAAAATCGATACATCACCTGGTCGGGCTTGACCATTCCTTCCAATGGGGCGACCGCCCGTTTAAGTTCTCCACAGAGCTGTGGTACAAATCACTGACACATCTGGTTCCCTACAAGGTTACCAACCTTGACCTGCAATATTTTCCGGAATACCAGGCCAAAGGATATGCAAAAGGTTTGGAAATGCGGTTGTTCGGAGAGCCTATTCCCGGGGCTACCTCCTGGGCATCATTTACCCTGATGAAAACGGAGGAGAATATTTCCGGAGACCAATACCAGCAGATTGGCTCCAACGGTGCACCGGATGTAACGGTCTACCCGGGTTATCTGCCGCGGCCTTCCGATCAACGTTTCAACTTCTCCCTCTTTTTCCAGGATTATTTGCCCAAAAATCCTACCGTGAAGATGAACCTTACACTTTTGTACGGCAGCGGATTGCCTTTCGGTCCGCCTCAGAAAGAGCGATACATGGACCTATACCGCATGCCCTCCTACAAACGGGTAGATGTGGGATTCTCTAAAATGCTGGTCGGAGCTCCTGAGGCAAAAAGCGTCAATTTCTTTACCCAAAATCTGAAGGAGGCCTGGATTTCGCTGGAAATATTCAACCTTTTCGACCTGAATAACACGATCTCCTACTATTGGGTTTCGGATTTCCAAAACCAGATGCACGCAGTGCCCAATTACCTGACAGGAAGAAGGATCAATTTGAAGGTATCTGTGAGTTTCTGATAAAATGCTTAACTATTTTGATTGATTTTGTATCCAATAGGTTTTCTAGGGTTGTTGGCTTTCTGGTGCAAAGCATCAATCTGACCCAACAAGAACTTAAATGCTTGGTTAAGTTTGGAATCTAGTTTCAAGATTTCTTCCTTTAACGATTCATTCTCCTTTAACAATGATCGGTACCTGGCAAAAGCCCGGATAATTTCAATATTGATCTTAATTGCCTTTTAAGAGTGTAAAACCGAGGAGAGCATAACTACACCCTGTTCCGTAAATACCAAAGGGTTAATGGAGGAATGTTTCACTATTGTTAACCGGTCGCAATTTGCGACCAGTTCATCTCTTTCATTACTAGTCAATTCAAACATAAAATCTTCTGGGAATCGTTCAATATTACGTTTAATCTGTTCTTTGAGTCTCTTCGTTGTAACATCGTACAACATGGCCATATCTGAATCAACCATAACTTTAAAACCCCTGAATTGAAAGATGAGAGTTTCATATTCCGGCTTTATCATACTTTGAATGGACTGATCCATATTTTCCATTTTACCAATTGCATTTGTATAAAGTTAAGGCAAAACCTCAAGAATAACGAATCAATTGATTGTAATCGACAAAGCATAAATCATATTTATATTTGTAAAAACTATTTAGATTCGTTCACTATTTAAACCCAAATATTAAATCATTAAGGAGATGAAAACACAAGATTATATAAATAGGGAAGACCTATACGGAGCACACAACTACCATC
>CAZVTL010000027.1:0-24179 GCA_964630075.1 uncultured Tangfeifania sp. | reverse complement strand
GCCCGCTCCTACTGAAACTTCCTACATCGCCCAGGGGGTCAGTGCCCTGGCAGCAGTACGGACAGGTTGGGGGCCGAACGACATCTACCTCGCGGTGAAAGGGGGTACCCCATCAGGCAATCATGCCCACATGGACATCGGCTCTTTCGTGATGGAGGCCATGGATGTTAGATGGGCCATGGATTTTGGCATGAGTGACTACAACAATTTGGAATTGAACGGAGTGGATCTTTGGAACATGAGCCAGACATCCGAAAGATGGGATGTTTTCAGGCTGAACAACATGGCGCACAACACCTTGACCATCAATGGCGCTAAACAAATCGCCACCGGCAATTCCCTCGTTGAAAATCTGATCAATACCAGCGACCGTAAATCGGTGGATCTCAATCTGACCCCGCTCTACAAAAACGAGGCCACCAGTGTCAACCGCACAGCAGCCATCGTCTCCAACCGCTACGTCGAAATAAAAGATGTCGTACAGGCAGGAACAAAACCACTCACCATCCGGTGGAACCTGCTTACCCAGGCAGTTCCGCAGAAAGTGAGCAACAAGGTCATTCGACTGGTTCAGTCTACCAAAACGCTCTACCTGCTATTCGAAGGAACTGAATCGGTAACGGCAAAAGCATGGTCAACCAAACCTCCGACCAGTTACGAAGAACAGAATGCCGACACCTATTTCACCGGTTTTGAATACACGGTTGCGGCAGGAGCGAACCAAACCGTCACTGTAAAATTGTTACCTGATGGGGATCCGCTGCTCAGCAGCCTCGATCTGAGCGCGACAGGCGTTACACTGAATGAAAATTTTGAAGGGTTCAATTTGGGATCCCTCTCCAGTGAGTTTGTCGCCTGGAAGATGAATCCATCCTCCAACGGCTCAGTAAAAGCAGTTCAGGGAGAAGTAGTTGTTAACCCCTATAAAAAAGGAATAAATACCAGCGAAAAAGTACTGCGCATCAAACGACAGGACGACAGCGAAGCAATTACGGCCGTCAATTCTGGCAATTACACCTACCGGGGTGTCCAGGCCTATGGCTACGATCTGAAACTGAATGCCAACTCCGTCATTGAATTCAAGTATTACAAGGATGGTCCCGGGAAGATAGGCGTTCGCTTGTACGACGGAAATGGGAATGTGCTGATCGTCGATTTTGCAGACCCTTATGAGATCACAGCAGGCTATACGACCGCCCAGTGGCGTACGGCTCAATTCGCAGTGGGGGCACAGGATCTTTCGAAATTCAACTTCACCGCTTCAGGTTACCTGCTGATCTCTCCAGAACGGAATGGAGCAGAAGCATACCAGGAAAAGGAGCTAACCATCTATGTGGATGATGTGAAAATGCTGCCCCTCGCCATTACCGGTGTTGAAACCTGGCAAAAACAGATCACTTTTTCGGCCTTTTACGATCCCAAGACAGAACGGATTTGCGTCCTGAATCTTCCCGAAGATACCAAAAGAGTAAGGTTGTACGATATCACAGGCCGCATGCTGCAGGAGCTGCAGGTTTCGGGCAACATGGCCCTGCTGGAAGCAGGAAGCAAATCTACTTCAATTTATATCGTTCAGGTGATGACTGCAAAAGGATATGGCAAATCGATTAAAGTCATAAGATAACAGAAATATCATTCCATGACGTTTTACAGTCAGGAAAGCTTTTTAAGATGTACACAAACCTTCATCCAAATGACAAAAACATTTCATTACCAAAACTTTAACCTGTTCAGTCAGATTAAAAAGTTAACAATGGTATTTCCTGCATTGTGTTTATTCATGCTTGCTGTACCTACAGTTGCGCAAATTTCCAAACAGGACATCGATCAGGCTATTTCAATAAGCGCTTTGAAGCATCCCTATCTCTACTTTACTGAAAATGAAAAAGCTGGACTTTTGCAACGCATTAAAAATGACAGGGAAAGCAGTGATATTTTTGAAAAACTGAAAGCCGAATGTAATCTCTACCTACATATGCCGGTTGACCGGAATATTCCAATCCAGGGAAAAAACACACGCGCAGGCTGGTCTGAATACGATACGGATGGCAAATATGCCAAATATTACGGCACCATGCAGAAAAATGCATTTGTACTGGCATTTATGTATCAAATGACGGGGGAACAAAAATATGCCGACAAAGCTTTCGATTTTGCCGATGCATTTTGTGATTTGACAACCTGGACGCAACGTGCACATGAATTCCCGATCATCTATTCACGCATCATGCCATGGAATGTAAACGATGATCAGGTTAATTTCAATTTCGACCATTTCAATGGAGATGCCGCCCGTACCATGGCAGCTGTCTACGATTGGCTTTATCCGGGAATTACAGTTGCCCAACGTGACCGAATTCGCGGAGCACTTATCGAAAAAGTGGTGACTCATGTGAGGGGCAATTATGAGTTTCATTGGTGGGCGACTGCTTATCGGTGCAATTGGTGTGGCGTCTGCAATTCAGGGATTGGCCTTACCGGTCTGACACTGCTCACTGAAAATCCTCAACTGACCGACATCGTAGCCGAATCGTTCAACCGCATTAACAACATGTTCAACGAACTGGGTGTTGATGGTGACTGGCAGGAGGGCGGCGGGTACTGGAGTTATGGCGTACAAACATCCGCATTTTTTGCAGATGCCCTTAACCGCCTGACCAATTCAAAATACAATCTCTTCAAAAACGAACGGTTGTACAAGAATCCGGTGACCTTTCCCCTATTCATCTCGACCGCCGGAAAACAATCACTCAACTTTGAAGATTCTGGTGGCGGTGGATTGGTAGGAAGTACCTATCTTGTTAATAAATTGACCACTGAAACAAACAACAAAGTGGCTGCCTGGTACCGAAAAGATTTTTTGGGTACGGGAAATGACATTTTCGATATCATATGGCCACGACCAACTGCTCAGCCAGAAGCACCTGAAAATCCATCCATCCATTTCAGAACCATCGACTGGTGGGTGATGCGCAGCGATTTTAAAGATCTGAACAAAGTAATGGTTGCAGGGAAAGCAGGAATGAATAACGACCCGCATCACGGGCACCTGGATATTGGCCATTTTGTTGTTTACTGGCAGGGCGAATATTTTATTCAGGATATTGGGAAAAAAGGTGGGTACGACGAACAATATTTTGACGATGCCCGATTCGATTATCCCCAGGCCTCAAGCGCAGGTCACAATGTGCTATTCGTGAATGGCGAGAAACAAATCTGCGGCAAAATGCGCAAACAGCCCTGGAACCTGGAGGTTGGAGGAAAAGTGGAAGAATTTCGGAGCACAGCAGTGAGCGACTATGTAGTGATGAATCCTACCAAAGCATATCCGAACAATGAACTGAAAAAATGGCGCCGGCATGTCGTTTTGGAGAAGCCGGAAATTACCCTTGTTTTGGATGAAGTGGCAGCAAATCCAGGGTCAGAACTTGAAATCCGCTTCCATCCGGAAGTTGCCTTCGACGTAAAGGATGATTTCGTTTTCCTGGAAGGGAAGAAGGGCAAAATGGCCCTGATTCCGATGGTTGAACAAACCTTTGAAATTGTGCACGGAAAACATGCCTCCCAATTTGTGAATGCCACCAGCGACTTTTCCTGGATTGATTATTTTGACACGGAAATCAAAACCCAAAGCGAAAAAACTACAGTAGCAACACTTATCCTACCCGTTACAGATTCGAAGGAAGCCAAAATGATTGCCAATTCAAAAAAAATGACCCGGGATAAATCGGGAAATATTTCCATCCGTTTTTCCCGCAAGGGACAAGCGTTCGCATTTGAATTTGAAAACAGAAATGGCGATTTAATACTTAGAAAATAAGAGGCACCAACTATGAAAACATCTTTGCTTTTCCTTGCGGCCATGCTCATTACAGTAATCGGATGCGCCCAAAATGAGCTCAACGTTGAAAACAAAATCATCAACGAGACCCAATACACCGAAGCTGTCGAACAGGTAATCCCCATCGACAAGGTCTGGGCAGGCCAGCCGGTCGGATTTGGACTGCTCACCAGCGGGAATCGCCAGTACATCGCCTACTACAACGCCAACCGCAACATGGTGGTAGGTCAGCGAAACCTCAGTGACGACAAATTTGTCCTCACCACGCTGCCCATCACCACCCGCGCCACAGCAGGAGGTACCAGCACCATCCTGGGCTGGGACAGCCACAACAGCGTCACCCTGGGTATCGATCCTGAGGGATACCTCCACCTCTCCGGGAACATGCACGTGCACCCGATCACCTATTTTAAGGGCACCAAACCCAACGACATCTCCAGCCTGGTGCAAGAGATGAAAATGGTTGGTACCGAAGAGGCGCGTTGCACCTACCCCCACTTCATGAATACCCGCGAAGGGGAGCTGATCTTCCACTACCGGGATGGCGCCAGCGGGAGTGGCAACGAAATCTACAACCTCTATGACACCAAAACCAAAACGTGGAAGCGACTGCTCGACACTCCCCTCACCGACGGGTTGGGATTGATGAATGCCTACCAGACCCAGCCCACCCTATTGGCCGACAACTGGTACCATGTCTACTGGGTCTGGCGCGACACCCCCGATTGCTCCAGCAACCACGACCTCTCCTACATCAAAAGCCCCGATCTGAAAACCTGGTACAATGCCTTCGGGGACAAAGTTCAACTTCCGGTTTCGATAATGAACAAATCGGTCATCGTCGACCCGATTCCTGTCAAGGGAGGAATTATCAACCTGGCAGCCAGCCTCTGTTTCGACCAGAAAGGGCAGCCCATTTTTGCCTATCACAAGTACGATGCAGCAGGCAACCTTCAGTTCTATACCGCACGGCTTGCAGGCAAAAAATGGGAGATCAAACAATTGACTGACTGGAACTACCGATGGGAATTCTCGGGCGGTGGAAGTATCGTCTTCGAAGTTCGTGTCGGGGCCTTCACCAGAAGGGGAGATGGCTACTACGAGCTGGGATACGGTCATGTAAAATATGGTAGCGGCACCTTTTTGCTCAACGAGCAGATGGAAATCAGCGGCAGGGTAGCAAAACCAGCCAATCCGTCACAACTCTCAAAACTGGAGGGAACTTTCCCTGAATTGCAGGTGCGCACAGGCAGTGATTTGGGACAAACTACAGCGCCCGGTGTCCGCTACTTGTTAAAATGGGAGACACTCCCAGCCAACCGCGACCTGCCCCGCCCTGAGCCATGGCCCGAAGCAAGCCAGCTCTACCTGTTTAAACTAAAGAAAAACAACCCATAAGTTACATTGCCATGAGAATCACCCAGCTGTTTACCCTGCTTCTCTTCCTGGTTTTTACGCAAAGCCAGGCACAAGGCGATTGGCGCCAACTTCAATCGGCAGATGATGTTTGTACCGCCTATCCCGAAAAGATGAAATACATCTTCGAGAACATCAATCTCGATACCAAAGGATTGGAACAGGTAAAACAAGCCTACCGGGATGGCGCCTTGCCAAAAGCTTGTGCGCTCTTGCTGGCATACTACCAGGATAAATCCAATGAAAAATTGGCCAAAGGCGACCAGGATACCAGGGATTATTACTTTTTACAGGGCAAAAACAACGCTCCTACCCAAAAGACAGCAGCAACAGATCCCAGGTTGATCTCCACATCAGACTCCATACGCATGGATATCTATACATTTCAAAATGTGACCGGCAAGGTTCCTCGTCTGGCCGACGGTCACCTGAAATGGGCACATACCGGACCGGAAGACGACATCGAATGGGCATGGGCGCTCAACCGGCACTACCCCGTCAACGAACTGCTTTCAGCCTTCGCTGAAACAGGGAAACCTGAATATGCGCGGTACATCGACAGCTTTGTCAAAGATTGGATCACCAGCTGCTGGCCCTACCCTGCCGTTAAAAGCGGCACCGCCATGTGGCGCGGACTGGAGGTGAGTTTCAGGGTAAAAATGTGGGCCCAGGTATTCTATCGGTTCATGAACACCGATTACATCTCGCCCGCCACCCGCCTGCTGATTCTCAGCAGCCTCCCCGACCATGCCCACTATGCCCGCAATTTCCATGCCCAGGGGAACTGGCTGACCATGGAGATCTCCGGACTGGCAACTGTTGCCTCCAACTGGCCCGAATTCAGGGAGTCAAAGGCATGGATGGACTATTCGATCGGAACGATGGTCGCAAGCATGAAGGAGCAGATCTATCCCGACGGAGCTCAAACTGAACTGACCTCCAGCTACCATTTTGTGGCCCTTTCCAACTTCAAGCTGTTTGCAGATATCTGCCAAAAAAACAAGGTTCAACTTCCTGATTATTATATCAAAACACTGGAAGATATGTACAATTACCTTGCACTGACCATCCGCCCGGATGGCTTTGGCCTGCTGAACAACGATGCCGATTTGATGAACAACCGGAACAGATTGCAGGAAGCAGCCGAAAAATACCAGCGCGACGACTGGAAATATATTGTATCCAACGGAACCGCCGGAAAACAACCAAAAGAGGGACCCTCCTTTCTCTTCAAGTGGCCCGGACAGTTGATCTCCCGCAGCGGATACGGTGCCGATGCACAATGGTCCTTCTTCGACATCGGTCCCTGGGGTAGCGGACACCAGCACAACGACAAACTGCACCTCTCCGTAGCAGCATATGGCCAGGACCTGCTGGTAGATGGCGGGAGATTCGCCTACCGTGGTGAAGTGGCCAAAAAATTCAGGAAATATGCCACCGGCAGCGCAAGCCACAACCTCGTAATGGTTGACGGGAAAGGACAGGCAAACGGTCCGACAGTGGCCAAAATACCGCTCACCGATAACCTGTATACCATCACCAAAGAGTTTGACTATGGCTCCGGCATTTTTGAAAAATTCACAGGTTTGGAAGGCACCTTTACCCACACCCGATCCATGGTATATGTCAGGGGCAAATTCTGGGTTGTTGCCGATCGCCTCACCACCGATCGTCCCCGTACCATCGAAACTCTGTGGCATTGGCATCCTTCTAACAAGCTTCAGGATTCAAAGGCAGGTATCGTAACCACCGACAACAAGCGCGGCAACCTGGCCATCATTCCCGTTGGTACAACCGACTGGAAAGTCACCCAGGTGAAAGGGCAAGAATCACCCAATATCCAGGGATGGTACAGTCCCGAATACAACCAATTTGAACCCAATCCTACCTCTGTCTATTCGACAAAGCTAAACGTAGTCGACACTTTTGTCTGGATTCTCTGGCCATACGAAAGCAAAGCACCTGCAATCCAGACGAAGATCTTGTCAAAAGATGCCAAATCAGTGAAAGTACAGGTGATTGAATCTGGGAAAGGAGCTTATACTATTGAAGTCCCTTATCTTAATAGCAAAAATGCACGTGTGGATGGTCCGTTGAAAGAATAGAAACTTATTGATTTGAATTATATTTGCAGTAAAACGAAAATAGCGATGCAAACAGTAATCTTAAATAGTGAATCTAAAGAGGATATCAAACTTCTATTGGATTTAGCCAGGAAAATCGGTATCAATTCAAGAATTCTGACTGAGACTGAAATTGAAGAGATAGGTTTGGTTAATTCAATTCGTTTAGGTCGTACCAATGAACATATTGACAATGCAACTTTCCTGCAAAAGCTCAGAAAATGATTGTCAAAATTGACAAATGTTTTGAAAAGGATACGGACAAGATAAAAGATAAAAGTCTTCTTTTTGCCATTGTGGATTGTATTGAGTCAATCGAAAAGGCGAATAATATTAAATCTGTAAGAAATATTAAGAAGTTGAAAGGCTCGAGCCACTTTTATAGGATTAGAATAGGTGATTACAGGATTGGACTCGAGATAAAGAATGATACAGCCGATTTAATTAGATTTTTGCATCGGAAAGATATATACAAGTTTTTCCCAAAATAAAACGACTAAGATCTGATCCTTCACTTTACCATTCCTTAATAGCAAAACGGTACAAGTAAATTATAAAACTCAAAAATAGAATTTACCATGGCTGGATACCTTGGCTTTGTTTCTTTCAAACCCTGAAAGGGTTCAATGTGAATAACCGTGGGTGAAACCCACGGATGCTAAAGCATACAAATCCACAACCCTGAAGGGGTTGACCCAGAAAAATGATCGTGTTCCAAATAATCAAAACTTGAAAGATTAAAACTGAAAACTAAGAATGAAAAACGCACTTCCTGCTTGCATTTTGGTAATTATACTTTTCACGGTATCAGCCTTCACCACCCAGGCCCAATCCAAAGTCTCCTACCCCACCGATCTGGCACAACTCCACCAAAATATGCTGGACGATCTGCTTGGTAGTTCCCGTGAATCTGACTCCCCACAACCACTGATGGACCAACTGAAGGAGGACGGCAGCTGGCCGGGCATCGAATACACCAGTCAGCAACGCGGCAGCTGGCAACCTACCCAGCACCTCAACAACGTGATGGCCATGGCAAGGGCATGGAACAAAATAGGATCGACCTACTACCACGATCCCAAACTCCTGCAATCCATACACAAAGCACTGAACTACTGGCTCGACAACGACTTTCAATGCCCCAACTGGTGGTATCCCCAGATCGGGGTTCCCCAAATCATGGCGCCCATCCTGATCCTGATGGAAGGCGAACTTTCCAGGGAACAGATGGCCAAAGGGTACATCATCCTCGACCGCTCCAAAATTGGCCAGACCGGACAGAACAAAGTATGGCAATCGGCCAATGTTATGCTCAAATCCCTGCTTCAAAGAGACAGTGAAATGGTAGGGAAAGCTGCCAAATCGATCCAGGAGGAGCTGAAAGTCGCCCCTGGCGAAGGCATCCAATCCGACGGCTCCTTCCACCAACATGGACCGCAAATTCAGTTTGGCAATTACGGTCTGGCCTATGTGGGTGACATGATCAAGTGGATCAGGCTGTTGCGTGGCACTCCCTTTGCCTTTGATGAATCAAAAATGACCATCCTGCGCAATTACCTGATCGACGGCCAGCAGTGGATCACCTGGAAAAATCAAATGGACATCAGTGCCTGCGGTCGCCAGCTCTTCGTCGACGCCCAGGAGAGCAAAGCCCGCAGCCTGGCCAGGGCCTTCAACAACATGGAAACCCTTGACCCGGCCAATACCGGAGTTTACAAGAAAGCAGGAGACTACAAAACACTGGAGGGAAACAAACATTTCTGGCGCTCCGACTTTCAGGTACAACGCACCAACGACTACTATTTCTCCGTCAAGATGTGCTCGGAACGGGTCATCGGAGCCGAATCGTGCAACTCAGAAAATATTCGTGGCTACTACATGGGGGATGGGGCCTCCTACCTCTACCAGTCTGGTGTGGAATACGAAAACATCTTCCCCTACTGGGACTGGAAAAAAATTCCCGGTACTACGATCCAGCAGGACGAGAAGGAGTTGCCGGTGCTCACTGCCAGTGGTTACCGCATCGCAACCAATTTTGTGGGTGGCGTCTCTGATGGGAAATCCGGCATTGCTGTACTGGATTATGACCGAAACGGCCTCACAGCCAAAAAAGCCTGGTTTATCTTCAACGACCAGGTGGTCTGCCTGGGGGCTGGAATTACCTCCGCTGCAGGGGTACCGGTTACCACCTCTGTCAACCAATCTTTTCTGAAGGGGGAGGTTTTGGCAAAAACGAAGGAGACCATCACCATTCAGCCCGAATCCGGTGAAGCGCTTCAGCCCAAATGGATCCTGCACGACCACGCCGGCTACTTTTTCCCCGAAGGAGCCAATCTGAAACTCGAGACAAAAACCGTTACCGGATCCTGGAACAAGGTTGCATCCATGTACAAGGACGAGCCCATCACTGCCCCCATCTTTAAATTGTGGATCGAACATGGCATCGTCCCAACCGACCAAACTTATGCCTACTGCCTGGTCCCCAAGGCAACAAAACAAAAAATGGAACAGATGGCCGCCAAACCCACCTTCCGGATCCTGAAAAATGACAAGAAAATGCAGGAGGTTATCTCTGCCAACCAACAATGGAGCGGTATGGTATTTTACTTACCAGGAAAGTCCGCCCAGCCAGATGGGATCGAAGTGGATCAACCCTGTGTGGTGATGCAGCAAAAGAACGGCAAGGAGCGCTCACTTTCCCTCTCCGACCCTACCCAAAAACGCAAACAACTAACTTTAAGGCTATCAGGAAACTACCAAACAACCACAGTAAGGACAAAAACCAACTTCGACCAGGGAAAAACAACTTTCACCATTGACCTGCCTTCAAGTCCCGAAGCCGGCAAAACAGTACTATTAAAACTCTCTAAATCAAAGTATATCTCAATAATCGCGTCAACTTTAGTCACTCTAGTCACTTTAGTTCACTTTAGTCACTTTTTTTCACTCTAGTCACTTCCCCGAATGGCACCACTCCCTCAACCCACACTCCCCGCACAACGGCTTCCTCGCCTGGCAAACATACCGCCCATGCAGGATCAGCCAGTGGTGAGCCACCGGAAGCAGTTCTGGAGGAAAGAGTGCAACCAATTGCCGCTCGGTTTCTTCCGGTGTCTTTGATCCCACGGTCAGTCCCAGCCGCGCCGAGACCCTGAATACATGTGTATCGACCGCCATGGCCGGCTTGTTAAAGACCACAGAGAGAATCACATTGGCTGTTTTCCTTCCGACACCCGGCAATTTGAGTAGCTCTTCCATCTCATCGGGTACACTACCGTGAAAGTCGGAGACCAGCATACGCGCCATCCCCACCAGGTTTTTCGCCTTGTTGTTGGGATAGGAACAGGATTTGATCTCCTCAAAAACCTCTTCAGGTTCTACCTCAGCCATCTTCACTGCAGTCGGAAACCGCTGGAAAAGTGCCGGAGTGATCTGGTTGACCCTTTTGTCGGTACACTGCGCGGAGAGAATAACAGCTACCAACAATTGGTAGGGATCATGGTAATGCAGTTCGGTCTCGGCCACCGGCATGTTCTCCTGAAACCATCCGATCACCTTGTTGCAGATATCCTTGGGTTGCATAGCTTTGTTTTAGGGAAGCTAAAATAATGGATTTTCGGCAGGAATCACTTCAAATTTAGCCCGACCTAAAATGCAAATGTTCAACCCCTTCCAAAATGTGTTCGCATCGCCTTCCCATCACTGTAAACCGAAAATCACAAGTCCGGAGGACTTGCCTGTGAATAACCCCCAGTGGAACTGGGGGTAAGGTAGAGAAGTGATGCATGAACCCCGAAGTGGGTTCAACAAATCATCAAGATTGTGGTTTTAGATACTAAAAACCAGGATGCTTACTTCTGTCTGATTAACAGGAATGTGGGCAATGGAGAAAAAGCCAAACCATCGGTTGATTCTTTTTTTTATCTTTACACTTTACTTCTATGCTGTCTATCAGGCGTATCCTTAATAATTTGGAAATGAAAAATTTAGCAAATGTACATCCGGGAGAAATTCTTGCCGAAGAATTTCTAAAGCCAATGAATATAAGTGCCTACAAATTATCCGGGGATATTGGAATTCCGCAGACAAGGACTTCCGCTATTTTAAAGGGTGCAAGAGGGATCACTGCTGACACCGCGCTTCGACTTAGCCTCTATTTTGGGACAACACCAAAATTCTGGCTGGGACGGCAGGATGATTACGATCTGGAAGAAACGCTGAAAAGCAAACAGGATGAATTGCACAAAATAAAGAAAATTGAACATCACGTTGCCTGACTCTGAAGCAATATGCCATTCAAGAAAATTACCATCGTCGACAATTGCGGACTCACAACTCCTGAACTTGAGAAAATTGCCCTGCTTTCAGACAAGGAAATTTCAATTTACCATGATTACCCTGAATCGGTTGATGAAATTATCAGCCGGATCGGCGATTCCGACTGCCTCCTGGTAAGCTGGCACACCCCAATAACCGCCAAAATCCTGAAAGCCTGCTCCTCCCTCCGATTTATTGCCATGTGCTGCAGCCTCTACGACGAAACTGCCGCCAATGTGGACATCGCGGAAGCCAGGAAATTGGGCATCGAGGTGCAAGGAGTCAGGGATTACGGCGACGAAGGTACCGTGGAGTTCATCTTCGCCCAATTGATATTCTTGCTGAAAGGCCTCGGGAAAAATAGGTGGAGAGATGAAAATCTGGAGTTAAACGGTAAAAGCATCGGGATCATCGGGCTTGGTACACTTGGCCATTTGGCAGCCAAAACAGCCATGCACTTTGGGATGGAGGTTTTTTACTTTAGCCGTACCCGGAAACCGGAAGCAGAAAAAGCAGGGATCGCCTACCTCCCGTTGAATGAACTGATGGCAAGTTGTGACATCATCACCACCCATCTTCCCAAGAACTCCATTCTCCTCACAGATCAGGAGTTTAAAAACAAGAAAAACAACTCCATCCTGGTCAACACCTCGTTGGGATTAACCTTTGAAAAGGAACCTTTCCTGCAATGGATTGCCAATGATCCCACCTCCTTTGCCATATTTGATGCCTGTGGAGCGGGCAACTATGCAAGTGAATTTGCCAAATACAGCCACATCATCCTGTCTGACCAGATCGCTGGATTTACTTCGGAAGCCAAAAAACGTCTTTCACAAAAGGTGTTACTCAATTTGACCGGCTTCCTGGAGAAGGGATAAAAAGTCGTATTTCTTCTTTGCGATCCCTGCGTTCTTTGCGCGACATTATTGACAAATTATTGTATTTGTGTCATTTAAATCTACGATAATATATTGATCTAAAAACTTAGCTACCCATGAGAACAAGCTTATTTCTGATGTTGATACTCCTTTCTTCCAATGCACTATTGGCGCAATCGAAGCAGGAGGTCTCTTTGAAACTCCCAAACAAGGAGATGATCTCGCTAAACGTTGCGACAACCAATGCAACCTACCAGGGAAAGTCAGGGCTAAAAGTAATCGACAAAGATGGAGCCGACTCTGAATTTAAATTTTTGAAGATCAATGATCTGGATTTTAAAAATGGAACCATCGAACTTGATATTGCAGGAAAGCCTGGCGAAAAAGCGTTTCAGGGGGCCAGGGGATTTGTTGGAATTGCATTCAGAATCAACGCCGACAACTCAAAGTTCGAATGCATCTACCTGCGTCCTACCAACGGCCGGGCCGACGACCAGGTCCGCAGGAACCACTCGGTACAATACACCTCCATCCCCGATTATCCATGGGCAAAACTGCGCAGGGAGTTCCCCGAAAAGTATGAATCCTATGTCGACCTGGTACCCGGGGAGTGGACAAAAATGAAAATTGAAATTAAGGGAGACAAAGCAAAATTGTATGTGCACGGAAACCCTCAACCAACTCTGATTGTCAATGATTTAAAACTTGGAGCCGATATCCCGGGAAAGATCGGTCTCTGGATTGGTCCGGGTACGGAGGCCTATTTTGCCAACCTGGTAATTACCCGTGGAGACAAGGCTCCCTAAACTGACACGACAAATTGCAAACCCGCCTGCATCAGCAACCTGCGATGCCAGGCAACAGATCTTCGATTTCTACCATGAAAACGCCCATTTTACTTGCACTCTTCTGCTGTTTGATTATTTCCGGATGCAAAAAGGGAGCTGACACTATTTATCCGGAAGCGAAGGTTGAATTTTATCTCCTTAAATCTTTCTCCAGGATTGGCATCACAGATGCAATTGATATCAATTCTGCAGTACTGGAGGAGAGCCCATTGATCAAATACGAGGATATTCTCTGGTACGATGCCACCAACTATACTTTTAAAATCACAGAATCTCCGGCGAAGTGGCTGAACGATTTCCAGACAAACCACACCCATGGCAAAGCTTTTGCCGTCACGATCGACAAAAAGATCCTCTACACCGGCTATTTTTGGGCCAGTTTTTCCTCTGCCAGCTGCAACTGGATCACCATCGACCCAGTGAATTATTCGGGTAAAAATGAGTTGAGGGTAAATATTGGCTACCCTGGTCTGATGCCAGGCGCTACGATCCCGGACCACCGCAACGACAAAGAAATTCTCGCCATATTCCACGCAGACAAAAAATTAAAATAATTCCGTATGGCATACAGCGAAACATTGGCCAACAGGGTACGCGAAGCCCTTCAGGAGCTGCCCGACGTGGAAGAAAAGGCGATGATGGGCGGACTGGCCTTTATGGTCAACGACAAGATGTGCGTTGGCATCATCAAGGATGAACTCATGTGCCGGATAGACCCTGAATTGCATGCATCAGCGGTCGAAGAACATGGATGCCGTACCATGGACTTTACCAAACGACCCATGAAAGGCTATGTAATGGTCGACGAAAGCGGATTGCGAACCAGGCAGGAATTGGAATATTGGGTCAACCGCTGCCTAAATTTTAACGATCGGGCAAAGTCATCAAAAAAGAAAAAGTAATTTTAGCTCATTGGGAAACGCCTTCTTGGGTTGCAATATTCATCAATGGCAATTGTAGACAAATAATAATTATATACATAACAATGGAAAATATAAAAGTCTTGTCTGCGGATCAGCAGGAAGAACTTATCAGCGCATTGAAAATCCGTTTCGAAAAAAACATGATCCGACACAAAGGTCTTGTTTGGGATGAGATACAAGCAAGGCTGGACCAGGCAGACCCGGAGAAAAAAATCTGGTCCCTCCACGAAATGGAGCGGACCGGCGGCGAACCGGATGTGGTTGGTCTGGATTCAATAACAGGTGAATTCATTTTTATGGATTGTTCTGCAGAGAGCCCCAAAGGACGCCGAAGCTTCTGCTACGACCGTGAAGCACTCGAATCAAGGAAAGAATACAAGCCGGAAAACAATGCCATGGATATGGCAGCAGCCATGGGCATCGAGCTTCTGACAGAAGCGCAATACCGCGCATTGCAGATCCTTGGAATTTTTGATGCCAAAACATCAAGCTGGGTGATAACGCCTGATGAGATTAGAAAATTAGGAGGCGCCCTCTTCTGTGACCGTCGATACAACCAGGTCTTTGTCTACCACAATGGGGCTGAATCCTATTATGCTGCCAGGGGATTCCGCGGTTCGTTGAAAATTTGAAACTGAAAGGGAATTTTAAAATCCTTGATCAAAACAACCACGATGTTCCACTCAAAAGATTGCCACGCTCTGACTCACCTTCTTAAATACAAACATAAAAATTAAGCTGTTTGACAATGAAAATACTTGTAATTGAAGATGAACCTGAGATGCTGGGGCTTATAAAACAATTCCTGGAAAGCGAGAATTATGTTGTTGAAGAAGCTTGTAGCTTTGTTACAGGATTGGATAAAATTGTTTCCTATGACTACGACTGTATCCTGCTTGACATTATGTTGCCCGATGGAAACGGACTCGAGTTATTGCAAAAACTTAAAAACCTCGAGAAAGCTGACAGCGTCATCATTATTTCAGCAAAAGATTCGCTGGATGACAAAGTGAAGGGATTGGATCTTGGCGCAGATGACTACCTTGCAAAACCATTTCATATTGCTGAATTAAATGCGAGAATAAAATCGGTGATCCGAAGAAAAAAATCTGACGGCAGAAAAATGCTCGAATTCCAAAACGTTAAAATCAACATCGAAGAGAGATTGGTATTGATAAACAACCAACCAGTAGAATTAAACCGAAAAGAATTTGACATTCTGATTTTTCTATTGATGAACAAAAACAGGATTGCCAGCAAATCAGCCATTGCAGAAAATATTTGGGGCGATTATATTGATCAGTCAGACGATTTTGATTTCATCTATTCGCAAATAAAAAACCTCCGCAAGAAACTACGAGACTTTGATGCAAAAATTGACATCGGCAGTGTTTATGGGATGGGCTATAAACTAATCCTAAAGAACAATTAATAAACATATGAAGCTGATCAATCATACACTTCTGTTTCTATCGGCCATCTTGCTTGTGACTGTCAGCTTGTGGGCAGTGCTTTTTTATTATCAACTTATGACGCATTTTAAAGCCACAGTGGACGAAGGTCTGGCGAATTACAAAATTGTACTGATTGACAAATTGAAGGACGATAGAGCTGTTTCAAAGCAAGATGTATTTGCAGAAAACATATACATCATTCGAAGCGTAAGCGAGGATTATGCCCTTCAGGTACGAGATTCTTACAAAGATACATTGCTATTCTCCAGCATTAAAAATAAGAGCTACCATACCCGCTTGCTCACAACAGCTTTTGTTGCAACTGATGGAAAATACTTTGAAATGAAGCTGATTTCACAGGAATTGGACCATGGTAAATTAATTAAAAACCTGGCGACCTCTTTGCTATGGCTCTTTCTATTTTTGTTCATCAGCTCCATCCTGGTAAATAATTTTGTGTTAAAAAAGACATGGAAGCCGTTTTACGAATTATTGAAGTATCTCAATGATTTTAGCCTGGAGAAAAACAGGTTGCATGAGCCCAGTAAAACTAAGATCAAAGAATTCATTTTGCTGAACAAATCAATTCAGAATCTTCTCAGGACCAGTGCCGATAGCTACAACAGTCAGAAGCAATTCATCGAAAATGCATCCCATGAGTTGCAAACACCACTGGCCATCGGCATAAATAAACTTGAACTGCTAGCCGGTGAAGAAGGGCTCTCCGAAGAGCAGATCGGGAGAATTGGCAACATCATAGAGGTTCTCCAGCGCCTTTCAAACCTGAATAAATCGTTGCTGCTACTGTCAAAAATCGACAACAAACAATTCATTGCGGAAGAACAATTGAGTTTCAACGAAATTTTCAGTAGGATCATAGCAGACTTTTCGGATTTTTCAGATTACAGAAGAATCAGAATAATCTACCATTCCGAGGATATTTGGCACCATAGAATCAACAAAGAGCTTGCCGATATCCTTGTCATGAATCTTTTAAAAAATGCAATTTTTCACAATCGGCAAGGAGGAGAGGTTATCATCCGCATTTCAACTTCCAGTTTTACAATTGAGAACACTTCTGATGAGCCCCAGATGATGGCAGATAAACTATTTGTTCGATTCAATCAAACTGCCAGAAGCAAAAACTCAACGGGGCTGGGACTGTCCATTGCAAAGGCCATTGCCGATGCCTCCGGACTATTTGTCACCTATGCTTACAATGGCAGACACAGTTTTAGCATAAGTACTGCGCCTCAATAGCTCATTGGTCTATCTCCGTGATCATTTCCAAGCGGTGCTAACTCTTCTTTTTGTACAATTCCAGTTTCTTTCCAGAATCATTCCAAATTCTTTCCAGTTTCGTATGTTTTCTTTGTACAAACTAAAAATCAATGAAATGAAACGAATTATTGGATTGGTTGCCTTGCTTCAACTTACACTGCTTTCCTATGCCCAGGATATTCAACAAAAGAACGTACCTGCAGTCGTACTAAATGCTTTTCAATTGAAGTTTCCGAATACCACAGAGATAAACTGGAAACTTGAAAAAGGGAATTACCGCATTGGATTTGAGACCAACAACAAAGACAATGAATTGTTGATGAACGACAAAGGGAGTATTTTAAAACATCAACAGGATTTGTATGTTAGTGAAATCCCCAAAATCGTTTTGGAGACCATTCAATCAAAAGTCGCGTTCTTTGATGTTCGTGATGCCGACAGAATGGAAGAAGTTGGAGTTATTAGTTACAATATTGATTTAAAAATCAACGAAAAAAACCATGAATTCAAGATAGATGAAAAGGGCAGATTATTGAAGTATAACAAGGAATTAATGGATAGTGAAGTGCCTGCCCAAATTGTGACCTTGATTCAAACAAAATATGGTTCACTCGATATGGATGATGCGAGTGCAATTGAAGAAAACGGTAAGATGACTTATCTTTTGAAAGGTGAAATCAATGACAAGGATCACATATTCTTGTTAAATGACAAATATTTAATTACAAAACACGAACAGGAACTAAGGAGCAGTGAAATCCCTGTTGCGGTTGTGAATGCCGCGAAGACAGCTTATGTCGGTTTTGAGCTTCGCGATGCGAATTTGACAGAGGAAGGAGGACAAGTCATTTATAACCTTGAAATGAGGAAGTCAAAAGAAAAGATGACACTGGCCTTGGACAAGGATGGAAAAATCCTTGGAGTCAACAAGAATTAAAAACAATCCTGTGAAAAATATTTTGATTTACGCCTTTTGTATCGTACCAATGCTATTGGCGGTGAAAACTGGTCTTGCTCAGGCGAAATTTGAAAAAAAATCCCCACCAAGTCTCTTTGTGGATTGTGAAGATTGTGACTTCACATTCGTGCGACAAAAACTAAACTTCGTACCATTCGTCAGAGACCCAAAACTAGCTGATGTACATATCCTGGTCAGTGATTCAGAAACCGCTAGCGGAGGCAAGATATATTATTTGAATTTTATTGGGCTCAACGATTTCAAAAACACAAATTATGAATATACAATTATCACCAAACAATCTGACACTGAAAATGATACCAGGAATTCCCTGCTCAAAATGATTAAAATCGGCATTCTTCCCTATTTTGCAAGAACTTCATTTATAAATCAGTTAAACATTGATCTTGAAGAATCTCAAAAAAGAGTCGCAGATGACTTGGTCATTGACAGATGGAACAAATGGGTTTTTAACATCTCATCCGGGGGTGAATTCCAGAAGGAGGAGAGCAAGAATGAATATACCCTGGAAACTGAGGCCAGTGCAGAGAAAATTACCGAAGAATGGAAGACCAGCCTTGTTGGAACTTATGAAATCAACCATGAAAACTATTATGATGATGGCGAAAAAATAACCAATCAACAGGACTCCAAAGAGATATCAGCAGAATTAATAAAAAGTCTGAACGAGAAATGGTCTGGCGGATTATTCGGAGAGTATACAGCAAGGAGCTATCTGAACATTGAAAACAAATTTGAAACCTCTGCCGGCATTGAGTACAATATTTTTCCATGGAAAGATTGCAACCGGCGGATCTTTGCCATAAGATATGCCACAGGAGTCTCTTATTCAAAATATAAAGAAGAGACCATTTATGATCAATTGTCAGAAATGCTTTGGAGTGAATCGCTAAAAATCAATCTGGAACTAATCCAACCCTGGGGGGAGGTAAGTGTTGGCCTGAAAGGGAGTCATTACTTTCATGATTTTTCAAAAAACAGGCTGTCGCTAGAATCTGATCTATCCATACGAGTGACAAAAAATCTGGCTATCTTCTGCGAGGTGGAATCTCAATTGGTTCATGATCAATTGTACCTCGCGAAAGGGAATGCTTCATTGGAAGATGTATTGCTTGAAAGGAGAAAACTCGCAACTACTTATGAAATAAATGGTCAGCTTGGTTTCAGATTTACCTTTGGGTCAATTTACAACAATGTGGTTAACGAGAGATTCTAATTGACCTGCATTTTATTGAGGTAAAAGTGTTCTTAAAACAATTTTCATGACACAACTTGCTCAAAAATCTTCCTAAATTTGATTGTATTGTTTAAGAAAAAACTTATTGAAGCAATGACCAGAAAAATCATTCTATTTACCAGATTAACAATTCTTGGATTGCTCATCTTTACCATCAGCGGAGTTTCTGCTCGCTGTCAAAATAGCAAAAAGCTGAAAAGAACCGAAGTCAATTCCACTCTTGACACAGCTCAGATTCTTACAACGATTGGAAAGTTCAATATTGACCCTAGGGGAACAGCAGGAGGAAGTGATGGCGTAAATTTCAACAGAAGTGGTTCTATGGCTGCAGTGGCAAATGACAAGGGAGAATGCATCCTCTATGATGTATCTACCTGGAGCCAACTGCTAAAAATCAGTCATTACAAGGGAAAAATAAAAGAGTATGATGACAAACAAATAAACAACATCAGTTTTTCGGCCAATGATTCTCTGTTTGCCACGGGGATGAACAATACCGGGGTAAAAATTTGGGAAGCCAAGACGGGCAAACTCATTAAACGACTCGCTGATGGTACGAACTCCGATGGACTTGCCTTTTCGCCCAATGGGAAATGGATCGCCGTTGCCTCAGACAACAAAGCAGTAGTCTATGCTCTTCCCGATTATCAGGAAATATTCTCAACTGAATTCGCACCAAAAAAAGAGTGCAACAGCATTGACTGGTCACCAGACTCGAAGTACCTCTTAGCCGCCGGTGATTCCCGAATAAAAATTATTGCGTCAGCTGGATGGTCTTTGATCAACACCATCGAAGTAGGGACCGGAAGTGTGAAAAGTATTCGGGTCAATCCCTCCGGAACCATGGTGATTGGAACAGGGAATATTGGCTTTTATCGAGGAACCACCAGGGTATATACCCTTCCGGAAGGCAAAACAGTTGCGGATTTGCCTGCTTACTCTCCTGCGATGGTCATCACCGGGGATGACGACGATGGGGATACACCAAATGTGGAGGATGCCTGTTGGTCAATGGATGGTGCATTTGTCTTTGCAGGCGGACCTTACGATGGGGTTATACGTGTCTATAGAGTTTCAGACTGGTCGCTGATTGGCTGGAAGCAAGGCCAGGAGTACAACCGTCAGATCGAGGCGATTGATTGCAACAAAGATGGTTTGGTTTTGACAACTGGGGATGATGGAAACTTATTTGTTCATCGGTTCAATGTTCCGGAGTTACCCAAAATATTTTATCAATCAGCTACTTGCGAGAACTTTATAAATTTGGAAACTGAAGACTATTCCTCTAAAACAAATATGGGAGGATTTTCTTGGGAAAAAACCGTAGATAAACATGCCTCAAACAATTTTTCGGTTAAAGCTTTGCCCCAAATAAATCACGACACAACCAAAGATTATCTAAATTACGATCCAATGACTGATGCTCCTAAAATGGATTATGTAGTAGATTTTGAGCACAAGGGAAAATACTATTTATGGATACGACTAAAGGGAGAGCTGCAAGGAAGCGCAGTACACATAAGTCTGGATGACAAAGTAGTTAAAACAGCGGAAAACATCCTCCTAAAAAACTCCGCAGGTTGGAATTGGACCAATGTGAATTCCTCAAATTCTGCCATTTTCATTGACATTCCTGCCAAAGGGCGTCACACATTGAATCTTAGGATGGCAAAACCCGGCATCGAGGCAGATAAAATCATTCTCACCACTGATTCAGGTTATGTTATTGAAAATCAATAACCAAAAAAGTATCACATGCATTCATGCCATTTCGTTCTACTGCTGCTTTGCTGCCTGCTTGCTGGTTGCTCCAAAGAGGATCCCGGCTGGAGCGATGACCTGCTTATCAAGGCTGGATTTCAATGCGGCTGGGGTGCAGGAACAGATTCCATCGTAATATCCAGAACCTCCATAAAATATACCTATTACATACCCCGCGAATCCCCACTGCCTAAAATCAGCAAAACCAGGGCAGTTTCGGCCAGCGAATGGATCGAAATACAAGGCTGTGTGAACTGGCTGGAGTTCAGCAAGCTGGATTACAACACCTGCAACATCTGCGTGGATGGATGCGATGAATGGATATCCCTTGAAGAGGGCAATACATCCCGCAAAATAACCTTCGGAAAAGAGCTGGCAATTGAATCCATCAGTAAATTGCAGACCAAACTGACCGGGTTGAGAAAAGAATTCTCCGGGAAATAAACTCAATACTACCAATATTCCAATTATTACCAATAGGAATTTCCTGAAAATTCCCTTTCAAGCCCTCTTGGAAATGCACATCCGAAACGAACATTCAATGTAACCTACCGGGAAACTACCACCAATAATTTTTATCTTTGTCAGACAACAGTATATTTTTCAACTAGTTAAACCCCAAAAACATGAAAACAGCATTGCTATTGGCACTACTCCTGTTGTTCATCACAGGATGTGACCAACCCATTGACAAGGAGACAGTCAAAAATGAGATCCTCCAAACAGAGAAAGCCTTTGCGCAAATGACCGCTGAAAAAGGGATCGCAGAGGCATTTTTCTTCTATGCTGCTGAGAATGCGGTCATCAAAAGGGAGAATGACACCCTGGTAGTCGGAAAGGATCAGATCAGGGCATACTATGATACGGAAGGCAACAAAAATGCCATTGTAAACTGGTCCCCCGATTTCATTGAGGTATCCAATGATGGAACCATGGCCTATACCTACGGCAAATATCTTTGGAAGTTCAAAGGTGAAAAGGGCGATACAATCGAATACAAGGGGGTATTTCACACCGTTTGGAAACGACAGTCTGACAATAGCTGGAAATATGTATGGGATTAGTAAGTGATGGAAACGACCATCCAACCTAAATTAGACCTGAGACTGATCTTGCTATTTGTTCCAATTGCCTTTGGATCCTATCTCTTCCATGAATTGGGGCATTGGCTGGTTGGTGAGATCCTGGGCAATGACATGGTTTTTAGTCTAAACTATGTATGGCCATCAAGCGGCTCCTACATGGATCCCAGGCATAATTTATTTGTGAGTATTGGTGGACCCGCCTTTACGATCCTCCTTTCACTCCTGTTTCTGTTCCCCATCGAAAAATTCAAAACTGGCTATGCCTATCCTGTGGTCTTTTTCCAATTTTTCATGCGCTTCTTTTCCATCCTATTTGGCGGATTTGACAAACAGGATGAAGCAAGAATATCCGCCATAGCCGGTCTAGGAACCTATACAGTAGCCATTGCCGTAGTAGGGATGCTGCTTTTGATCGTCTGGAGGGCGAGCCACCTATTGGGCTATTCGTTAAAGGACAATAGTTATTTTCTTACCATCAGTACCGTTTGCCAACTGTTGGTAATCGGTACTTATGAGTTTGTATTATAACCTTGACCTGAGCAAAAAACAACACTACAGATACGAACAGACCAGCTGGGGTACAAGTTAGCCTTGGATTTGTGATCCAGACAGCTATGTGGAATTTAAGGCAAAGAAACTATCCGTAATTTTGAATCAACATTTTCCAAAAGAATCCCCCAAATACCCCCACTAATATTTATTTTTACAAAGAGGCAAATAAATGGGTACACCATTAATCGTATGAAGAGCGCATGGAAAATATATTGGAAAAACTACGCATAGAACTGGCAAATATCAGCGATGAAAAGACACTGGCCACAAGCCAGGGCTTTTTCAAGGAGACGATCAAAGCCTATGGAGTTAAGAGCCCTGCTGTACAAAAGCTCAGCAAAGATTGGTTCAAATTGATTGACACCAATAGCAAGTCCGAAATTTTCGACCTCTGTGAACAGCTTTGGCAATCAGGCTACCTGGAAGAATCATTTGTAGCCTGTAACTGGTCCTATTACCTCCGCAAGAAATACGAACCAGCCGACTTCAAGGTATTTGAGCGATGGATCAACAAATATGTAAACAATTGGGCCTCCTGCGATACACTCTGCAACCATACCGTCGGCGAATTTGTGGATAGGTATCCCGACTATCTTTCCCTACTGAAGAAGTTTGCCACCTCCGAAAACAGATGGGTTCGACGTGCCGCTGCCGTATCTTTGATTGTACCGGCCAGGAAGGGAAAATTCCTGCCCGACATTCTTGAAATTGCAGATGAGCTGCTACTGGACCGTGACGATCTGGTTCAAAAAGGGTATGGATGGATGCTCAAAGCCGCCAGCCAGGCCAACCAACAGGCCATCTTTGGCTATGTCATGGATCGCAAGGACCTCATGCCCCGTACTGCCCTCAGGTATGCTATCGAAAAAATGCCGGCAGAACTGAAAAGCAGGGCCATGGAGCGCAGCAACAATCGCTCCGGCAGGTTGTAGAACAATGCAGTACTTTTTGTGAATCGCGGCAGCGCGCTTTGAACTTCTTTGTATTTTGGCCGGCGAATTGCTGCAACCAAGTTAAAATATGTAGGGAATGAAAAAAGTATTGCTGCTCCTCGCCAATGGATTTGAAATTTTGGAGGCAAGTGCCTTCATTGATGTAATCGGCTGGAACCTTGTTGAAGGAGACCGTTCTACCAAATTGTATACCTGCGGGTTAGAGGAGGTGGTTAAAAGTTCCTTTGACCAAAGGTTTGTGGTCGATTATTTCGCAGATGATATCGATGTTGATGCGTTTGATGCCTTGGCAATTCCGGGCGGATTTGAGTTGTATGGCTTTTACAAGGATGCTTACGATGACAAATTCCTTGATATCATCCGTGCTTTTAAGGCAAAGGACAAAATGATCGCCTCTATTTGTGTTGGCGCGTTACCACTGGGCAAGAGTGGCATCTTGAAAAACAAAAAAGGTACAACCTACCATAGTCCGCTCCGCAGGCAGGCATTGCAGGGATTTGGTGTCCAGGTGGTCAATCAACCTGTGGTCAT
>CAZVTL010000026.1:0-24309 GCA_964630075.1 uncultured Tangfeifania sp. | reverse complement strand
TTCAAACATTTCAAACATTTCAAACATTTCAAACATTTCAAACATTTCAAACTATTTATTCTCCTTTATATCCTAAAACCTTTTTTCAATGATATTCAACCAACGTCTCTCCGGAGTGCTGTTGCACCCCTCTTCCCTTCCTGGGAAATATGGAATAGGATCACTGGGTGCAGAGGCTTTCAGGTTCATCGACTGGCTCAGTGAGGCAGGTCAAACTGTTTGGCAAATGCTACCCATGGGACCCACAGACTGGAGCCACTCACCTTACCAGGCCTATTCGGCATTTGCCGGAAATCCAGATCTGCTTGACTTGGAACTTTTGGTGGAAAAAGGACTCCTATCCCCGGAATCTCTGCTAAATCCTCCAAAATTTCCAACCGGGAAGATCCATTATAAAACTGTCATCCCCTGGCGGGAGAGGTTGTTGAAATTAGCCTACCTTCAATTTCAGTCAACAAGTGGATTCCAATCCAACGATTATCATAGGTTCTGGGACCAGCACTGGTGGTGGCTTGAGTCATGGTCGCTCTTTGATGCCTGCAGGAAGAAGTTGTCAGGAGCCGACTGGAGCGACTGGGAAGAGTCGTTGCAATTACGGGAAGAGCAGGCATTACTGGCCCATTATAACTTGTACCGGGAGGAGGTGCATTACAGCCGGTTTCTTCAATACATCTTCTTTGATCAATGGTTTGCCCTCAAAAGCTACGCCAACGGGAAAGGAATCTACCTTTTTGGAGATATTCCGTTGTACGTCTCCTACAACAGTTCCGATGTTTGGAGCAATCAATCCCTTTTCCTTTTGGATGAAACACGGCAACCCACGCTGGTGGGAGGAGTTCCGCCCGACTATTTCAGTGAAACCGGACAGCTATGGGGGAATCCGCTCTTTGACTGGGATCGGATGAAACAACAGGGATATGAATGGTGGATGGCTCGCATGCATTTCAATCTTCGCCTCTATGACCTGGTGCGCATTGACCATTTCCGAGGCTTGGAATCCTTTTGGGCCATTCCTGCCGGGGAGAAGACAGCCATTCACGGGAGCTGGATGAAAGCCAATGGGGATGAGATGCTGCAACTCCTTCGGCACCAAATTGGTTCGCTCCCTATTGTAGCAGAAGATTTGGGACTAATAACCCCGGAGGTAGATCAACTTCGAAAAAAATTCAACCTGCCCGGAATGAAGGTACTCCAATTTGCCTTTTCAGATGAAGCAGACAATACCCATCTGCCACACAACCATGCAAGTGATTTTGTAGCCTATAGTGGGACCCACGACAACGACACCACCATTGGATGGCTGAACTCCCTAAAAAGAGGAAATGCAAAAGGTGAAGGAATACCTGGGTCACGAGAATCCAGATGTCTGGCAAGTGATCCGGGAAGCAGAAGCCTCTGTTGCCCAGCTAACCATCCTGCCGATGCAGGATCTGCTTGGACTCCCCTCTTCTGCCCGCATGAACAAACCCGGCACCATCAAGAACAACTGGATCTGGCGGATGGAATCAAATTTGCCCGATCAACATGTGGCAGCCAGACTTCGACGGTTAACCGAATTGTACGGGAGGCTGGGGTAGTCTTATCCAAAACTACTTAATTTTCAGCTTCTCTATCTTCTCGTGAGATTGGAGATACTCTGGCAGTGCAGCCGATCCATACCATTTGTACAACTCTGTTTCAAAGATTTTTTCCTTGATGGCAGGATCAGTCATCAAGAGTTCGTTGGCCTCATCGAAGGAGGCAGCGCTGAGGATAAATATTCCACGGTAGCTCTTCTCGTTTTTAGCCAGCGGTCCGGCCACCACCAATTTTCCCAATTTAGCCAATCTTCCAATGTTGTTCATATGTCCGGCAAAAAGGCTGTCCCGAATGGCTTTCACCTCTGTGGTATTGCTGCCGGTTTTGAGAATTACCAGAACATAGGATTTCATGCCATAATCATCTGCACCCAATTGGCGGGCCAGGGAAGGGTCATAATTTGGGTTTACCTCCTGCCCTTTTGCAGCAAATACGGCAAAGAAAAAAAATGGAAGCAACAGTAGTGGTTTCATCAGGTCTGTTTTAAGAAGTAACAATGGTTATCCTGTTTTTATGCTCCTATACGAAATGCAGCCACCGGTGTTACGCAGGCAGTAGAAACCTAACCCCGACTCCTGCCGTAAATAGCATGTAAGAAAAAAGAGCGCAACAAAATCAAAGACTGGAAATTTAAATCAAGTAAATTAAGGAAGCATATGGAAGCAGACAAAAAACCAAAAATTACCGTTGAAGTGGTGGTTGCAATACCTCTGGTAACAGCCTGGAAGGTATGGACAGCGCCCGAAGATATCCTGCAGTGGAACCATGCCTCTGATGATTGGCACACCACCCGTGCAGAAAATGACCTAAGACCAGGAGGTGGCTTTCTTTACCGGATGGAGGCCAAAGATGGTTCCTTTGGTTTTGATTTTTATGGTTCCTACGACAACATCGTCCATGAGCAGCTTATTGAGATAACGCTTGGAGATGAGCGAAAAGTTCAGGTCTACTTTCAGAAGGATGGATCAGCTACAAAAATAACAGAGACTTTTGAAGCCGAAAGTGAAAACCCCCTTGAATTGCAGCAATTTGGATGGCAGGCAATACTCAACAATTTTAAAAAAGTGGCAGAATCAAGTTTGAAAAAGTAATTTTCCATACATTTGGCAGGCTAAAATAATAAGCCTGCTCTCCTTGAATGGGGGAGCCAACAACTCCCGATGGTACTACTTGACCTTTTCTCAGATTATTCAGCGGTAACCTTACTGTTGCTTGCGCTATTCGCCTTTTTGGCTGGTTTTATCGATGCGGCTGTGGGTGGAGGCGGATTGATTCAATTGCCAGCACTGTTGATACAGTTCCCCGAGTCACCCTTGCCTACACTCTTTGGCACCAACAAGATTGCAGCATTATCTGGAACATCCGTAGCGGCCTACCAATATTCCAAACGGATCCGGTTTGATTTTAAATTGCTGGTGGTGATTGCACTTTTCGCCTTTGCGGCCTCCTATATGGGGGCAAAAGTAGTCAGCCATGTCAATGTAAATGCGTTGAAACCAATTATCCTGGTCATACTCATCCTGATTGCCATCTACACTTTCTTCAAAAAAGAGCTGGGCCACGTTCAAACCAAAGTGCTTTCATTGGAGAAACAGCTTGTATATGGCTCACTGATTGGTGCAATTGTAGGATTCTATGATGGATTTTTTGGTCCGGGTACCGGCAGCTTTCTGGTCCTTGGATTCGTTGTGATATTGGGATTTGAATTTGTCACAGCCTCGGCTTATGCCAAAGTGATCAACTGCATGACCAATGTATCTGCCCTGTTCGTATTTGTCAGACAAGGGAATTTCCTCCTCGGAATAGCGATCCTGATGTCGGCAAGCAACATACTTGGAAACGTCATAGGAAGCAGACTTGCGTTGAAAAAGGGGAACAGCTATATCCGGATCCTCTTTCTGGTGATTGTGACATTGATGATCGCAAGGTATGGTTACGACATCTTCTTCAAATAGGCCTCCTTCCCAATCTTTACTGCACATCCTCATTTTTATGTAAATTCACACGAAAAGAAATGACCGAAGTAAAAACCAAAAGATAAAATCATGATACGCACCCTTTCTTTTTTCCTATTGGCAATACTTTCCATTCAAACTGTCATGTCCCAACAAAAGAGCAACACCATGAAAACTGCCCTGCTGATCGTTGACATTCAAAATTTTTACTTCCCTGGTGAGGGTCCAGGACTGGCAAAGGCAACTGAGGCTTCGATCGTTGCCAAAGAGCTGCTTGAACTCTTCAGGGAACAGCAACAACTGGTGGTTCATGTACGCCACCAGGCAAAAAATGGATTTGAAATTCATCCATCGGTTGCACCGCTCCCCTCCGAAAAGGTGATCACCAAACAGGAGGTCAACAGCTTTTACCGAACCGACTTGCTTGAATACCTCAAAACCAATGAGGTGAACAGAATCGTAATCATTGGTATGCAGACACATATGTGCCTTGAGGCTGCTGTCAGGGCTGCCCATGACTTCGGTTTCGAATGCCTGGTTGTTCAGGATGCCTGCGCAACAAAAGATATGAAGTTCGGAGAAAAAATAGTCAAAGCTGAAGATGTTCATACCGCCGTTCTTGCCACACTGACTGCAGGAGGGTATGCTAAGGTTATGGATTTTAGGGACTTCAAGGAGAATCCGGAGCTATATCTTTACCGGAACAAATAAAAAAGAGATCTCAATTCGAAAACCGGTCAACTTTTGTGCCGGATACTTCACAATCGAGGTTGGTAAAGCGTCAACTGACCCATCCCGAGAACCCGATACTACAGTAGTCTTATGATTCTCCATTGCCCATTTTCCTTCACATGGGCCATTCCCTTGTAACAACATTTCCCATGGTAGTTGTTGGCATCTTCGTACATGGGTGGAACTACCTCCCTTCCAGTTGCATTTATAAAACCGTATTTATCACCTAACTTTACCGCGGCAAAACCACCAATGAAATGCCAGGTAAAATGATATTTTAAGGCTACTGCCACTTTACCGTTGGTAGCCAGGTAACCATATTTCCCATTGTATCGAACTGCGGCCAACCCTTCTGCAAAAGAATAGGCAAGATCGTAAACCGGCTCGAATACCACTTAGTCAATTGTATTTTCGTTCCTCAATTCTACCCATTTTTCCTTGTTATGCCTATGGTTACCCAAAATAAAATACTGTTGCATCCTGAAGTACAGGCCTGCAACAGAGGTATAACCCGAGGGGGATCACAAATCTTTTGTTATTATTATTAAGTCTAAATTAATTTTGTCTATTTTTGGAGGCTGAAAAGCTCCAGCCTTTCAACTTACATCCGTTGGAATTATAAGAGGGTTGGTTTAAAAAAAATCGAATTGGAACGACTCGTATCAGATATAAAAAATAACAAAGAACAGCATCTATCAAGGGTTGAAGCATACAAAGAGGTGATAAATACCTTTAGATCCAGCATGTACAGGATAACCATGCGGGATGAAGAGGCCGCAGTCATCAGGCATCGGTTGCGCGGAAAAAATGATGTCCGAAGAAGGGTTGAGTTGTTGCTGGATGAGCAGACTCCCTTTCTTGAGCTTTCACCCATGGCTGCCTTCGGTCAATATGAAGATCAGTTTCCCGCTGCTGGCCTGGTTACAGGTATTGGTCAGGTTCATGGCAAGATGTGTATGATCATAGCCAATGATGCGACTGTAAAAGGTGGCACCTATGTAAAGGAGACGGTAAAAAAACATCTTCGTGCCCAGGAAATTGCCTTTCAGAACCTCTTACCCTGCATCTACCTGGTTGATTCGGGAGGAATTTACTTACCAGAACAGGCCAATATCTTCCCTGACAGGGATGGTTTTGGCAAAATCTTTTACAACCAGGCGCAAATGTCAGCCATGGGCATACCCCAGTTATCCATTGTGATGGGTTCCTGTACAGCCGGTGGTGCCTATGTTCCGGCCATGAGTGATGAAACCATCATTGTCCGGAATCAGGGGACTATTTTTATTGGTGGACCTCCATTGGTAAAAGCTGCTACAGGTGAAGAGGTTACAGCAGAAGAACTTGGGGGTGCCATGGTCCACACCGGCATCTCGGGAGTTGCCGATCACCTTGCTGACAATGAATCAGATGCTATTAAAATTTGCAGAAACATCCTGGAGTTGATACCGCCCGGTGATGCCCAGGAATATGAAAAGAGCAGCATCGAAGAACCGGCCTATCCTCCGTCTGAATTGTACGGTTTTGCTCCTATCGACCTGAAAAAGCCCGTGGATATTCTTGAAATTGTAGCAAGAATTACGGATGGCAGTAAATTCCAGGAATTCAAACAGAATTATGGTCCAACACTGGTAACCGGCTATGCGAGGATCATGGGCTTTCCACTTGGAATCATTGCCAACAATGGTTTCCTGACCTCAGAAGCATCGCTCAAGGGGGCCCATTTCGTTGAACTCTGCAACTTCAGAAAAATCCCAATCCTCTTTCTGCAGAATATATCCGGGTTTATTGTTGGGAAAAAGTATGAACACGAAGGTATTGCCCGACATGGGGCCAAGTTTATTCATGCAGTAGCAACGACAGTGGTGCCAAAGATTACGGTAATTATCGGTGGTTCATACGGTGCAGGAAATTATGCAATGTCGGGAAGAGCCTACAATCCAAATTTTCTATTCATGTGGCCCAATGCCAAAATCGGCGTAATGGGAGGACAGCAGGTGCAGGATGTTCTTAATTCCATCCACCATGTCAACAAGGAGATCGGGAAAAAAATTGAGGATGAAAGCAGTGCTTATTACAGTACCTCCCGGCTATGGGACGATGGCATCATTGATCCGGCAGATACCCGGGCTGTAGTTGGTCTTTCCATCGCCATTGCATCCAACAAAAAAATTGCTCCCCCACGAAATGGAGTTTTCAGAATGTAAACCTCAAAATAGAATTATCATGGAATTCAAGTCATTTGTCAACGAAGTATACCAATCCATTGATCATGCAGAAGCAAAAAAGTTTGCTTCCTACATTGCACCTGCCGGTTCATTTCGATTTGCCAATCATCCGTTGGTTTCAGGAACCGAAGCGATCGAAGCCTATGTTGCTGGTTTCTTTCAAAGTCTGAAAGGAATCCATCATTCCAACCTGGAATCCTGGAGTACAGGGGATGTCATATTTGTAAATGGGACAGTCAAATATACCCGTCACAACGGGACCACGCTGGAGCTTCCCTTTTCTTGTACCTGGAAAATGAAAGGGAGCTTGATAGACCAATACCTCATCTACATTGACAGTTCTGAACTCTACCAGGAATAGACCAGTTTCAATTTCAAGACATCCTTTAACAAAAGTCATGGACAACTATCAAACGATTCGGGCCGTTTATGACGGAACAGTTGCAACGCTTTGGCTCTCGCGACCCGAAGTTCACAACGCTATTAACAGTAAAATGATCCATGAAATAACCTACTTTTTCCAGCAAATTGAGGAGTTGGACGAATTAAGGGTGGTGGTCATCAGGGGTTCCGGAGAATCATTTTGTTCGGGCGCTGATCTTCAATGGATGAAAAATGCCTTTGCACTCAGCAAAGAGGAGAACTTAAGGGAGAGTGAGGCACTTGCCGGAATGTTCAGCAGGATCTTCCACAGTTCAAAGGTGGTGATTGCAATGGCCCATGGCAATATTTTCGGAGGGGGCATCGGGTTACTGGCCGTTTGTGACCTGGTGTATGGCATTTCAAGTGCCTCCTTCTGCCTCAGTGAGACCAAAATTGGCATGGCAGCAGCTACGATTACTCCCTATTTGCTGCAAAAGATGAGTCCCGCCACTTTGAAAGAGCTGATATTCACAGCCGGAAATTTCAATGGCAATCAAGCCATGGGATATGGCATCTTAAACCGGTCATTCCCCTCTAATGAGATTGTTGAAGCCTATTTACATGAGGTTTTGACACGAATCACGGCCAACGGCAGGAGAGCCATCGTAGCCTCCAAACAGTTGATCAATCAACTTTCACAGGAGGCTATGATAAAAAAAATGGAACAAATCCCCGAATTATTGGCCAGCATAAGGGTATCATCTGAAGCACAGGAGGGCTTTTCTGCATTTTTGGAAAAAAGAAAGCCTGTTTGGTAACCATAGGAATGAAAAGTAAAACGCAAATCAGAAACCGGGTACAAATTGATTCAAAACGATAAAATGGCCTTGCCGGATAAATTATTGGTAGCGAACAGGGGTGAAATAGCCCTGCGTATCGTTAAGTCTGCTAAAAAACTGGGTATTAAAACCGTTGCAATCTACGCGGAGGCTGAAAAAGAGTCCGGCTATGTCAGGATGGCGGATGAGGCTGTTTCACTTGGCATGGATGGACTGAATTCGACCTTTTTAAACATGGAACGGATCGTAGAAATTGCCTTGTCAACAGGTTCGACTGCGATTCATCCGGGATATGGATTTCTTTCAGAAAATGCCGATTTTGCGCGAGCATGTGCGAAAAATCACATTGCCTTTGTTGGACCTGAATCATCTGTGTTGGCACTGATGGGGGACAAACCTGCAGCGAAACAACTGGCCTCCAATCTTGGGATTCCCGTTCTTGCCAGCCATGACATAGAATTTTCTAAAATTACTACCCTTGATCCGGGCGAATTCCCGCTCATGATCAAAGCATCACATGGCGGAGGCGGAAAAGGCATGCAAATAGTGCACAACCAGGAGGAACTCTCCGCAGCGGCACAGTTCTCCTCACGCGCCGCCCTGAACTATTTTGGGAATGGAGCCATCTTTGCTGAAAAACTTCTCAAGAATGCACGGCATGTGGAGGTCCAGCTACTGGGGGACCAGCACGGGCATATTGTTCACCTCTTTGAGCGGGAGTGTTCCATCCAGCGGAATCATCAAAAGATTGTGGAAGAGGCACCTGCCCTCTTTTTGTCCAACAGTCTGCGAAGAGAGATTTTGGCTGCAGCCTTGAAAATTGGGGTTGCAGTGAACTACTCCGGAGCAGGAACCGTTGAGTTTTTGGTTGACCAGGAGGGGAATTATTACTTTATGGAGATGAACCCCAGAATCCAGGTGGAACATGCAGTCACAGAAGAGGTAACTGGCATAGACATAGTAGCCGAACAGCTGAAAATTGCTGCCAGATTGCCGCTCTCCTTCACCCAGGATGAAATTAAGCTAAGAGGCCATGCCATCGAGTTGCGGATCTATACCGAAGATCCGGCAAACGGATTTACCCCATCATCGGCCGAATTGACGCATATCCACCTGCCCAACCATCCGGGCCTCCGAATAGAGGCCGACATTAACCTGGAAAAACCATCAGGAAGTCAGTTCGATCCCCTATTGTTGAAAATGATTGCCCATGCTACAGACCGTTTGCAGGCGGCAACATTGTTAAGCGAGAAGATCCATGAGTTAAATGTGATTGGCCCTGCAACCAATGTACGATACCTGGAGCGTATTTTGTGCCATCCCAAATACCTTCAAAACAATATCTCGGTCGAATTCTGCTCAGCGAACCACAACGAATTGATTGATTATCAGAATAAAATACCAAATTCATTGGATCTGGCCTATCTCTTTGCGGTGGCAATTGCAGTGCGCTATCTGGCAAATTTCAAGCAAACAACGGACAATCCATGGGATCGCCTTGGATTTTGGAGAGTGAGCACTCCCTATATTCCCATTTCAATAGATGGGAAATCCTACACCATTGGAGTAAATGTCAACGACAAAACCAACCCTGGATTTTTTACGGATGGGATCCTCACAACTTTTCAAATGAAAGAATGGTCGGCAAATTGTATAGAGATCACCCTCCATCAACTTGGCAGGAAAATATACCATCAGTCAGATCAATTTGGGGTGATCAGGGTAAGTTGCGGAAACAACAGCCATCGCATCGGTTTTCCCGGCTTGGCTGAAAATCATCCCGATGCATCTGAGTCTGGAAATCCAAAAAACAGTGAAGAGAAGGCAGAGATCATCTCCCCAATGCATGGAAAGATCATGGAGATTCTGGTGAAGGAGAATCAATGGATAAAAAAAAATGATCCGTTGCTGGTGATCGAAGCAATGAAAACAGAAAACAAGATCCTATCGCACAAAGACGCATGGGTCAGAAAGATTTCCGTACACGTGGGGACGCAGGTTACCGACCGAATGCCCTTAATATTATTGGAGGATTAACATGAATGAATTATTGGATAAGAAAACGATTGAATACAGAAAAAGGATTCGGGCATTTTCGGAACTCGAACTCAAACCCATTGCCATAGAACAGGATGAGAAGGAGGAATTCCCGGTAGATCTGGCACGCAAAATGGGGTTGGCCGGTCTTTTTGGCATCACCCTGCCTGTACAATATGGTGGCCAGGGACTAGATTATCTCTCCTACATTGTTGCCATAGAAGAGATGGCCCGGATCGACAGCTCCCCTGCAGCCACCATTGCCGCCCACAACTCGCTGGGAATTGCACCGATATACCATTATGGAACAGAGGAGCAACGGTTCAGTATGCTGCCATCTCTTTGTACCGGGGAGAAGGTCTGGGCATTTGGACTGACTGAAACCAATGCAGGCTCAGATGCCAAAGGTGTAGAAACCCAGGCCAGACTGGTCGATGATCATTGGGTCATCAACGGCACGAAACTATTTATTACCAACAGCTCCTCCTCCATTGCTGCAGGAATTACCCTGCAGGCCATTACGGATCTTCGAAACGGCGAGAAGGAGCTTTCTGTCGTTTTGGTAGATCGTGCCACCCCCGGGTATTCTGCAGAACCCATCAAGGGAAAGTTGATGTGGCGGGCGGTAGACAATGGGAAGTTAACTTTTGACAACTGTATTGTCCCTGCTGCCAACCTGCTCGGGAAACGGGGGGAAGGGATGAAGATCATGCTTTCAACCCTTGATGCCGGCAGGCTTTCGATTGCAGCCATGGGGCTTGGACTCGCCCAGGGAGCATTTGAAATGGCTGTTGAATATGCCAACAGCAGGAAACAGTTTGGAAAAAAACTGTCAGAGTTCCAGGCAATCTCTTTCAAACTGGCAGAAATGGCCACAAAAATTGAGTTGGCCAGGAATACCCTTTACCATACCTGTCGATTAAAAGATGCCGGCCTCCCTTTTGCCAAACAGGCTGCCATTTCAAAACTCTACTGTTCAGAAATTGCCAGGGAGGTGGCCGATGAATCCTTACAGATTCATGGGGCTGTTGGATTCCTGCGTAAAAACCATATCGAGCGATTCTACCGCGACCAGCGTTTGCTGCAAATTGGTGAAGGAACCTCTGAAATTCTCAAAATGGTTATCGCACGCCACATAACCTAGTTCAAATTGAAAACAACCATGAAGATACCCAATCTGGGAAAAGAGGCTGAAAGCAACGGTGACCGTGAGACCATGGACCGGAAGTTGGATCATATCAACCTGGCTTTACTCTCCCAAACAACGGCCAGTGAATTGGACAACAGATTTTTCTATGAACCGATGATGGCCGCTTTTCCAAAATCTGATCCCGACCCGATTCCTTTTGCCGGCAAGTGGATGAAGGTACCCATCTGGGTCTCCAGTATGACAGGTGGCCATGCCCTCTCTGGCACGATCAACAGAAATTTGGCGCGGGCCTGCCATGAATTTGGCATGGGCATGGGACTTGGCTCCTGCCGAGGGCTGCTGGCTGACGAAACGCTATTCGAAGATTTCAACATGCGACCCATCATTGGGGATCAATTTCCGTTCTTTGCCAACCTGGGGATTGCCCAGGTCGAAGAGATCCTGGCAAAAAAGGAGACAGATTCGCTGCGCCGCCTGGTCGACCGGCTGAAGGCAGATGGATTGATCATCCATGTTAATCCATTGCAGGAGTGGATTCAACCGGAAGGAAATATCATCCACCATGCCCCGGTCGATACCATTGAGCAACTGCTGAAATTCATTGATTTCAAAGTAATAGTAAAGGAGGTAGGCCAGGGTTTCGGACCACGGAGTCTTGCCCGGCTGCTCCAGCTTCCACTCGCAGCGATTGAATTTGGGGCATTTGGAGGAACGAATTTCTCGAAGGTTGAAAATAGCCGAACTTCTCTCTTCAGAAGCGAAAAAGCCCTGCCTTTCGTTCATGTGGGTGTCATTGCAGAAGAGATGGTCGATATCATCAACGATCTCTACCTCCGTGGAGATGAGTTTGCCTGCAACCAACTGATCATTTCCGGGGGGATACGCAATTATCTGGATGGCTATTATCTTACCCAAAAATCACTGGTCCCGGCAATCTATGCGCAGGCATCCCTCTTCCTGCAACACAGCAGGGGAACATATGATGAACTGCGGCAATTCATGGTCGACCAGATCGATGGATACCAGATGGCCAAGAGTTACCTGACGCTGAGAAATCAACCAACGAAAAGAGCGCACTGACATGGCCGAATACAAAACCGGCTTTTCAAAATTTGACCGGGAACAAAGAATCAAATACATTGCGGACAATGGCTTGCTGACAACCATTGAGGCCAACGGCCTTTACAATTATGATGCCGGCGAACCTCCGGTTCAGAAGATATTCGGCGAGATGATTGAAAATTACATTGGCAATTTTCCTTTGCCAATGGGAATTCTGCCGCACCTGCAGATCAATGGGGAGCACTTCATGGTACCATTTGTGACAGAGGAGAGCTCAGTCGTAGCTGCCGCAGCCAAAGCTGCCAAATATTGGGCTCCAAGGGGTGGATTCAGGGCTGAGGTAACTTCAATGACAAAAAAGGGGCAGGTGCATTTCACCTGGAACGGTGCTCCCGACCTTATCCTCAAATTATTTCCGGACATCCGAACGAAATTAATGCAGGAAACTGAGGCAATAACAAATCGTATGAGCCAAAGAGGAGGAGGAATCACTGCGATTCAGCTTCTTGACAAGCGTGCTGAATTGACCGATTATTACCAATTGGATCTCTCCTTCGAAACAGCAGACGCAATGGGAGCCAATTTCATCAACAGCTGTCTGGAAACCATCGCTGCAGTACTTCTGCAACTTCCCGAACTGAATTCTGGGGAGCTTAAGGTGGAGGTGATCATGGCCATCCTTTCCAATTACACCCCGGATTGCCTCGTAAAATGCTTTGTTGAATGTCCGGTTGAGGAGCTGACAGAATGGGACAAAGGGCTAACCGGACTGGCCTTTGCTACCAAATTTAAACAGGCTGTCGACATAGCCAACCTGGACATTTACAGGGCAGTAACCCACAACAAGGGAATCATGAATGGGGTGGATGCGGTACTGCTTGCATCGGGCAATGATTGCCGGGCAACAGCTGCCGCCGTTCATTCCTATTCTGCAAGGAGCGGCACCTATCAAAGCCTCTCTACCATCCAATTAACAGAAACCATGTTCAGGTATGAAATGTCACTGCCCTTGTCGGTAGGCACCGCTGGCGGAATCACCAGAATCCACCCAATTGTAAAAAAAGCTCTTGCCCTCATGAAAAATCCGGATGCCCGGCAATTGATGATGATTGCCGCAGCCTCCGGGATGGCCAACAACTTCTCTGCCCTCGCCTCCCTGGTAACGACAGGTATCCAGCGTGGGCACATGCGCATGCATTTGTCCAACATCCTTCACCACCTCGAGGCAAATTTGCAGGAATGGGACAAAACGCTCAACCATTTTGGAAACAAAACAGTAACCTACAGTACTGTAGAGGCATATATCAAAGAAATAAGAAAAGTGCAATGAGTCTGATCGAAAAAAAGAGCTTTGAATCCCGGGCGAAACTGATGGTCTCAGGAGAGTACTTTGTATTGAAAGGGGCGCTTTCGCTGGCTTTGCCCCTTAAATACGGACAATCACTTACCATAGATTCAAAAGAGGGAAAATCCCTGATCTACTGGAAATCTGCCATCCAAAACGATGTCTGGTTTTCTGCTACCTTGCAGGGAACCGATTTCAGGGTACTGGAAAGCAGTTCTATTGCGCTCTCTTCAACACTTTCCAGCATTCTGTCGGCCGCCAGAACCCTTCAGCCCAATTTCCCCGAATCGGGGATGGAGTACCAGGTGAATTCGTCCATGGATTTTCTGCCAGACTGGGGCATGGGTTCCAGTAGTACCCTGATTTCCAATGTAGCCTACTGGGCCTCCTGCGATCCATTTGAACTGAACAGTTTGATATTTAAGGGTAGCGGGTATGATATAGCTTGCACAAGATCCTCATCACCAATTATTTATGAATTCAAGAATGGTGGATCGGTCTGCAGAAATGCGAATTTTCATCCATCTTTCGAGCAACAACTCTATTTTGTCTACCTCAACCGGAAACAAAACTCACAAAAAAGCATCAGCAACCTCGATCCGACAAGGTTCTCTGCGGAGGATACGGCGAAAATTACATCCCTGACCCTTGGCATGGAGATGGCACAAGATCTCGAGTCCTTTCAGCTTCTGATGGATCAGCATGAAGAGCTGGTTGGACAAGCCATCCGCAAGATTCCAATCAGGAAACTCTTTTTCGATGATTTCAAAGGGTCGATCAAATCACTCGGGGCCTGGGGTGGTGACTTTGTCCTGGCAGCAACTTCTGGATCTGAAGCATATGTACAAAACTATTTTCAGGGAAAAGGGCTGCAGACTATTTTCCCATTCAACGAAGTTGCAATAACCGCTCTTTCAGGCAAACCTGTTACGCGATAATCCTTGAAATTGTATGCAATCAGCAAAATGTGTAAGGTTCATATGAGCAACAAAACAGTAGAAATCGGTTGGAAAGCCCCTGCAAACATTGCACTAATCAAGTATTGGGGGAAAAGGGAGGAGCAGCTACCTGAAAACGGTTCGATGAGCTTTTCACTGGATCGCTCAATCACAACCACCTGCATCTCCTTCCGGGAAAAATTGCATGCAACGGATGAGCTGTCGATGGAATATCACTTTCACGGACAACGGCATCCTGCTTTCGAAGGTAAAACAGCAAAATTGCTTCATCGCCTGAAGCTGGAAATGCCATTTCTGGGTGATTACCTGCTGGTTATTGCCAGTGAAAATAGTTTTCCCCATTCTGCAGGAATTGCCTCTTCTGCCTCCTCCATGGCCGCATTGGCGCTCTGTCTGACCAGCATGGAAGAGTGGATCAGCGGTTTCAAAATGAGCAAAGAAGATTTTTACCGAAGAGCCTCCGGCATTGCCAGATTAGGGTCTGGGAGCGCATCCCGCTCGGTCTACGGAGGCATGGTTACCTGGGGAGAGATCTCCTCCATTGCAAACAGCTCAGACCTTTTCGCCTCTCCATTTCCCTTGCCAAAGCAGAGCCGGCTGAAACAACTTAGAGATATCATATTGGTAGTCAGTTCAAAAGAAAAGCCGGTCTCGAGTAGTGCCGGTCATGCAAAAATGGTTGACCACCCCTACCGGGAAGGCAGGAAACTTCAGGCAAACAGTAATCTGGCAAGAATGACAGCAGCCATTGCAGCTAACAATTACCGTTTGATTGCAGAAATAGCAGAAAATGAAGCCCTTTCGCTGCATGCCTTGCTGATGACCTCCTTGCCGGATGGACTTTTGCTGCAGCCCAATACCCTGGGCATTGTAGCTGAAATCAGGTTGTTCAGGGAATCAACCGGAATGGATCTCTTTTTTACCATTGATGCAGGGCCCAATGTCCACCTGATCTATTATGAAGAGCAGCGGAAGCAGGTAGTTCAGTTTGTGCAGGATAGGCTGCTTCGATACTGTGAAAACGGACAATGGATTGATGATAAAATTGGAGCTGGTCCCATGTTAATTACTCCTGAAATAGTTTACTGATATGAATTTTCCGGCAAAGATCTTACTTTTTGGGGAGTATGGGATTTTGATGAATTCCATGGCCCTTAGCATTCCCTACGCTCGCTTTTCAGGATGGTTGCGCAAAATGGATTTGTTGTCCGGAAAAGTCACTGAAAAGGAGGCGGCATCCAATGCCTCCTTGAAACAGTTGGTTCTTTGCTTAAAATCCAACAAAGATCAATTCCCCTTCCTTCAACTGGACCGCTTAGAAGAAGCGGTTTTCGATGGATTGTACTTTGACTCCTCCATTCCGGCGGGTTTTGGACTCGGGAGTTCCGGAGCGTTAACTGCCGCAATTTACGACAGCTTTGCAGTCAAATCAGGGGAGGAGAATTACCTTGCCATAAAAGTGCACCTTGCTGCCATTGAATCCTGTTTTCACGGCGTAAGCTCTGGAATAGATCCACTCACCTCCATTTTGGGCAGGCCGGTTTTGCTGAACAATGATGCAACAAGGATCACGACACCTGATCTATCTCCATTTTTGGAAAAATGTACACTCTTTCTCATTGACTCCCAGGTCCGGGCCAATACCCTTGACCTTGTCTCCAATTTCATGGAGCTGTGCCGTCAGCCACCGTTCCGAAAAAAAATCTGTGGGGAGTATATCCCATTGGTCAATCAAACCATTGAAGCGGTAACAAGCAATGATCCTGCTGCTTTCTTCAAATCGATCGCAGACTACTCCCGATTTCAGCTGGATCACTTTGAATGGGTCCTCCCTGCTGCCATGAGAAAATTTTTTTTACATGGAATTGAGACCGGAGATTTCCATCTAAAGATCTGTGGGTCAGGAGGAGGAGGCTATTTGTTGGCACTTGCATCCAATTCTGTGTCAGCTGAAAACTACTTTAAAATGAATCATCTCGATTATACCATCGTTTAACAGTTGGGAGGAGTCATCAAAACTCCTTCTGTTTTTAACATTTAAATTCAATGATCATGCAACATCCAAATAAATTAGTGATTTGGCTCAATCAGATCCGGGCCAACTTTTTAGTTCTTGCAGTTCTTCTGGTGCTGATAGGTATTGCGCTTGCATACAAATATCTGCCTGAACACCATTCCATCAATTGGTTTGATTCACTGCTCATCATTTTTGGTACTGTCATGGCGCATGCCTCGGTCAATCTTTTCAATGAATACTCGGATCACCTGACGGGGATCGACCAGCATACGAAAAGAACCCCTTTCAGTGGTGGAAGCGGCATGATGAAATCCGGATGGACAGAGCCCTCCTCTGTACTGATTGCAGCCATTTCAACACTTTTAATTGCCGGCTCAATCGGCATCTATTTCGGGATCATTGCCCACTGGACGCTCTTTGCCATCATGCTGACAGGTGCATTTTCCATAGTTTTCTACACCCCTTTGCTTACAAAACTGATGCTGGGTGAGCTATTCTCCGGTTTGACCCTTGGTACATTGGTTGTCCTGGGGACCTTTGTTTCCCTGACAGCTACTCCTGGCCAACCTTTGAGCACCCTGCTGCCACTTGAAGTGATCATGGTATCCATTCCTCCTGGAATTCTTACCGCCTTGCTGCTCTTGCTCAACCAGTTTCCTGATTCTGAAGCCGACAAGCAGGGAGGTCGCAAGCACCTGGTCATCACGTTGGGATACAAGGGAGCTGCTTATATCTATACTGCAGGTGTAATAGCCACCTTCTTCACAATACTTGTTTTGCCCCTGGCAGGTATTTCATCTTACTGGCTTTACCTTGGATTGCTTCCACTTCCAGTTATCATCCCTGCAACCATGAAAACGCTGAAGTTTTACAACAACATCGAAAAACTGATTCCGGCTTTGGGTGCAAACATTGTAACAGTACTCCTGACGGATGCCCTGTTGGCCCTGGCCATTTTCATTACCCTTTTTTAACGCCATGATGCTTAGAACCCGCAGATTGCCAGACTGGATGAAGACCCCCCTCCCATCCGGCAAAGATTACATCGCACTAAAAAACCTGGCAGCCCTTCAACAATTGAATACCATCTGTGTGAGTGGCAATTGTCCGAACAAAGCAGAGTGCTGGGGTGCCTCGACTGCCAGTTTCATGATACTGGGCGAAAAATGTACCCGGAACTGTCGTTTTTGCGATGTCAAGAATATGATTCCTGATCCTGTTGACATGGAGGAACCACTTCGTTTGGCAGAAACCATAAAGGCGCTCCAAATCAAACATTGTGTAATTACCTCCGTTACCAGGGATGACCTTCCGGATGGAGGTGCCGACTTTTGGGCCTTGACAATCAGAACCATCAAAGAGATCAATCCCGGCATTACGATGGAGACGCTGATTCCCGATTTTTACGCCAATGCAGCCCTTGTTCAAAAGATTGTAGAGGCCAGGCCGGAGGTGATTTCCCACAACCTGGAAACTGTCAGGCGGCTTACCCCCCAGGTGAGGGATACAGCCAGATATGACAGGAGTCTGAAGGTGTTGGAGATCATCGCCTCCTCAGGTATTGTCCCCAAATCCGGGATCATGCTTGGATTGGGTGAAACAGAAGCAGAGGTCTTTGAAACCATGGATGACCTGCTTCGTGCCGGTTGCAGGGTGCTGACCATCGGACAATACCTGCAACCTTCTGCCCATCATCTGCAGATGGTCGAATTTATCAAGCCAGAAGTTTTTATCCGGTACCGGGAGATTGCCCTGGGAAAAGGATTCAGTATGGTGGAAAGCAGTCCGCTCGTTCGTTCCAGCTACCATGCAGAAAGACATATAAACGCTTAAAAATATTACTATGCAACAGAACCAATATTTGGTGACCCAATCTACAAAACTGCGTCACAAAAAAAATTCCTACTATTCAAAAATGAAAAAGATTACCTACAGTAAAATACTGGATATTATAAATTTAACTGATTCGACTTACCTGGTTAAACTGGAGCGGAACAATTTTGAATTCAAGGCTGGACAGTACCTGGTATTGAACATCCCAGGTGAAAATATCGCCCGTGAATACTCCATTTACAGTTCTGAACATGGAGCGACCATCGACCTTCTCATCAAAGAGGTTACCGATGGCAAATTATCCAAAGAGCTGAAATACATGAAAATTGGAACACGTGTGGAGATCTCCGGTCCTTTTGGTTTTTTTGTTTTGAGAGACCCGGAGTCGGGGCAGGACAACCATTACTCCTTTGTCGCAACGGGTACAGGCATCTCCCCCTTCCACAGCATGGTTTTGTCCAATCCTCAATTGCGTTGTGATGTAATACATGGGATCAAGTTCGACGAAGAAGCCTACCATGCAACAGATTACCCGGCTGGCTCATACAAAGCGTGTACTTCTAAGGAACAGGGTATTCATTACCATGGACGTGTGACACACTTCCTCAAAGAGCAGGGAATAAACAGGGATTCAATCTATTACATCTGTGGAAATTCAAACATGGTGAATGAGTTATCCGGCTACCTGGAGTTGGAAGGAGTTAAGCCTGAGAATATTCGCACAGAGGTATTTTTCTGACCAAATGTCCAATCCATACAATTGGGTATCCAAGTATGAGCCCAAAACATGTGAAAGGTGCAACAAAAGCCATGTTTGCACAGGAACCTCCAGTTGTGACTGTTTTGATGTGGTGATTACTGATGAGATGCTGGATTATCTTGCTTCTCATTACGAAGATTGTCTCTGCAAAAAATGCCTGGAGGTGTTGAAGAACCCTTAATTCTTTGACCTCTGCTCCATGCCACTTGCGCTATGCCATTAAGTTATTTAATCAATCACTGATACATTTCAGCATTCTACTGAAGGAAATAACCTTTTTACTGATTCTGAACTGATTCTCTTCAGGGAAATTTATCTTTGTCTTTGATTCACTGAGTATAAAATCAAAGATGAACAAATCATTTAAAATAACGATCATAGAGTACCTGCTTTACGGGGTAATTTGGTTTGGGATTTTTTCCATTCCATTTTTCAACCAATGGGGATTCAATGTTCCCGACTGGGAGAAGTTATTTTCAGAATGGTTTAGAATCTTCTGTTTCTTTCTTCTTTTTTTGTTCAACATCCTCATTCTCGTTCCAAAATTTCTGTTGACAAAGCGCTACAAGCGCTATATCTTTTCGTCGGTTGCACTTATTGTAATTGTTCCATTGACTGGAATGTTCTTGAATTCGATCCTTTTCCCAGCTCCATTGAAGATGCCACCCATGAACCTGGGTTCAGGAATCCCCATGGAATTGGGATCTGGAATGCCGGCTCCCATCGGTTTCAAACCAGAACAAAAAACGGCTTACGATACCACAACATTGCAGATCGTAGCCAACCTGCTCATTTCCTTCTTAATTGTTGGAACCAGCACCACTTTCAAGGTAATCGGTCAATGGCTGGTCGTCGATGACCGCCGAAAGGATTTGGAGAAAGAACAACTCCTTACAGAGCTGGCCCTGCTCAGGCACCAGGTCAGTCCCCATTTTTTCATGAACACATTGAACAACATTCACTCCCTGATTGACCTCAACCAGGAGGATGCCAAAGATGCGGTAATCCGTCTCTCTACCATGATGCGGTATCTTCTGTACGACACTTCCCAGGGGCAAACCAGCCTTAAAAAGGAGATAGGATTTATCGAAAGCTATATTTCACTGATGCAATTGCGGTTCTCGAAACATGTAACGGTGAAACTGGAGATCCCTGAGAACATCCCGGACATCCAGATACCCCCCATGCTCTTTATCTCACTTTTGGAGAATGCATTCAAACATGGTGTAAGCTACCAACAGGAATCATTTGTCATGTTCAGCATTGGTGTAACAGGCAACAGACTTCACTGTACTTTAAAAAACAGTAAGCACTTCAAGCTTCCAGCTTCAGACAACCGCTATTCGGGTATTGGATTAAGCAATATCAGGAAAAGTCTTGACCTGCTTTACGGTAAGGCATACCAATATGAAATAAGCGAGACTGCAACTGAATATCAGGTTGACCTGAATGTACCCATTGATGGAGCTATTCTCAAAAACTGAACAGAACTTAACCGTTGAGGAAGGTAAAATACCAGTTGAAGCAGAAACGAATAGAATCACCAACATTAACACAGAACAACAGAGAATGAAAATCCGATGTGTTGCCATAGACGATGAGCCACTTGCGTTGACGCAGATTGGTGCCTATCTGGAAAGAACTCCTTTTCTTGAAACTGTTGCACTCTGCTCAAATGCTTTTGAAGCCTTGCAATTTGTAAGGGATGAAAAGGCAGACTTGCTTTTTGCGGATATCAACATGCCTGATTTGAATGGATTGGATTTTGTGAAGTCGCTCGAGAAAAAGATTCCAGTAATTTTTACGACTGCTTACAGTGAGTATGCCATCGAAGGTTTTCAGGTAGATGCGCTGGACTACCTGTTGAAGCCGATCAGCTATGCCATGTTCCTGAAATCAGCCAACAAAGCCAAAGCCTGGTTTGATTTAAACCAACGTCCCGAAGAACCTGCACAAGCCCAGAATGAATACATTTTTGTAAAGGCTGAACACCGGCTAATCCGGATTCAACTATCAGAAATCAAATATATTGAGGGTTCCAACGAATACATTATCATCCATCTCACCAAAGACAAACCACTTACCACCCTGATGCGAATGAAAAATATTGAGCTGATGCTTCCCACCACCCATTTCATGAGGATACATCGCTCATTTATTGTCAACCTCAACCATGTTAAGGTGATAGAGCGCAACCGGATTGTTTTTGATGACAAGATATACATCCCGGTAGGTGAACAATACAAGGAAAATTTTCAAAAATTCCTTGACCGGACTTTCTACGTTTAAAAAACTGACAACCATTCGCTTATATAAACTCCAAAAGCACCACCCATGAGATTTAAAAAAAATATAGCCACCAGCGACACCGGATTCGTCTTCAATCCAGGATCAGGCGACTCCTTCTCCTCCAATCAAATTGGCACCGATATCATCTCCTGTTTCAAGGAAGACAAATCACGGCAGGAGATCATTGAGCTGATTTGTGACAAATATGAGGTAGAAAAAAACCAGCTGGAGAAGGATCTGGAGGATTTCCTTACACAGCTTAGGGAACATAACTTACTGGAAGAATAAATTTTACTGTGCAATCAACAACAACCCACCAAACTATTCAAAGCATGAATCTCACCGGCCCACTCCCAAAACCAAAGCGGAAACTGGTCATTGCCGTAACCGGGCTCAATGCCATAGACAGTCCGGGACCCGGTGTTGCCGTCATCAGGGCAATCAGGGAGTCCAGAGAATATGAAACAAGGATCATCGGACTTAGCTACGAGGCGCTTGAGCCTGGAATCTACATGCATGAACTGGTAGACAAAACCTACCAGGTCCCCTATCCTTCGGCAGGGGCAGAAAACTTGTTTCACCGGTTGAGTATCATTCATGAAATCGAAAAAATTGACCTGATCATTCCCAACTTTGATGCAGAACTGTTCAGCTTCATCAAATTAAGCGATAGGTTAAAGGAGATGGGCATCCTTACTTTTTTACCCGACCTCGAACAGTTTGAAGCTCGCCACAAGATGTCGCTCTTCAAATTTGGAAAAAAACACCACCTGATGGTGCCGGAGGACCGGATTGTCAACCAGTTGAATGAATTGAACCAGGCCGCAGATGATTTGGACTTTCCGCTGGTTGTAAAAGGCAAATATTACGATGCCATGATCGTAAACACCAAGGAGGAGGCGCAAAAAGCATTCTACAAATTGCAGGCAAAATGGGGTCTTCCGGTGATTGCGCAAAAATTCATCACTGGTACTGAGATCAACATTGCAGTACTAGGTGACGGAAAAGGAAATACCATCAGTGTCATCCCCATGCGGAAACTTTACATCACCGACAAGGGCAAAGCGTGGGCAGGCATTACCATCGAAGATGCCTCCTACCTCGAACTGGCCGACAGATTTGTGAAAGCGACCAAATGGAGGGGTGGATGTGAATTGGAGATCATGCAAACCACCGATGGTATCTCCTACATCATGGAGGTAAATCCGCGCTTCCCCGCCTGGATCTACCTTACTGCAGCAGCCGGACAAAACCAACCTGCGACACTTGTCAGAATGGCACTTGGTGAAGAGGTAGAACCATTTAAGGGCTATACGGTAGGGAAAATGTTCATCCGATACGCCTGGGATTTGGTAACCGATGTGAGTGAATTTCAACAGATATCGGTGAAGGGGGAGTTGTGAAGGGGGAAGGACAAGGGTTGAAGGTTAAAGGTTAAGGGTTAAGGGTTAAGGATTAAAGGAGGTTGGGTTGGTTGTCTGTGATTGACCCGAAACAATAGTAAACAATGACAAAATGGAAAAATTAAGATACGAACGTCCCATCATCAAAAAATTGAATACCGGATTTATCAACAAATTTGGGACTCAAACCAAAAATGAGGTGGTAAGCCACCTCGAGGGAGTGAGCGTAAAAGAGCTGATTCAACAACATGGATCACCCCTTTTCGTCATCTCTGAAAAGCAGGTCCGGCGAAACTTCCAGCATGCCTCCCGGGTTTTTAAAACCCGCTATCCCAAGGTACAGTTTGCCTGGTCCTACAAAACAAACTACCTCAACGCCATTTGCCGGGTATTTCACCAGGAGGGATCCTGGGCGGAGGTCGTTTCAGGTTTTGAATACGAAAAGGCGCTAGGGAACGGAGTGCCCGGAAACAAGATTATCTTCAATGGTCCAGACAAGACGGAGGAACAATTGATCTTGGCTGCACAAAACAACTCACTCATCCACATCGACCATTTTGATGAACTATATATGCTGATTAAGGTGAGTGAAGCTTTCAGTCTCAAGCCCAGGGTTGCCATCCGCGTCAACATGGATACCGGGATCTACCCAAAATGGGACCGCTTCGGTTTCAACTACGAAAATGGCCAGGCCTGGAATGCCATCACAAAGATCATCCACAGCGGATCACTTTCGCTGGTTGGCTTACACTGTCACATAGGCACCTTCATGCTGGAAACTGCCGCTTATGGAATTGCGGCAACCAAGCTCAGTGAATTGGCGCATAAAATCAAAGCCAATTTTGGATTGGCCGTTCAGTACCTGGATTTGGGTGGTGGTTTTCCCTCTACCAATACGCTAAAAGGATCCTATCTGCCGGGAACAGACACGGTACCAACCATCGACCAGTTTGCAGATACAATCTCAGAAGCCATACTGGGTGCCGGATTCAACCAGGAGGAGCTACCATTGTTGATTTTGGAGACCGGAAGGGCACTGGTGGATGATGCAGGCTTCCTGCTGGGCACCGTTCTTGCCAACAAGCGACTTTCGGATGGCAGGAGTTCTACCATACTTGACATTGGTGTCAACTCACTCTTTACTGCCTTCTGGTACGACCACAAGGTTACACCTGCCCAAGAGGGTGGACAGTATACAGAAGAGACCGTGCTCTATGGTCCACTCTGCATGAACATAGACATTATCCGGGAAAATATATCCCTGCCATTGCTGAAGAGAGGGGACCATGTTGTGGTTCACAAAGTCGGAGCCTACAACATGACGCAGTGGATGCAGTTCATCACTTTGCGCCCCAATATCCTCCTGCTGGACCAGAACAGTCATCCGCAGGTGATACGTCAGGCAGAAACACTGAACTACCTCCAAAGTGGGGAGATGGTTCCCGAACATCTGGCCAAGAACATCTTGAGTTAGGTATGCAGGGAGCGGAAGAGGGGAAGGAAAAAGGACGGAGGGACTTAGGGACTAAGAGACGCAGAAGATGTTGGGAAGGAATAAACAAATGCTGAAAAATGAATATTAACCGACTTATCAATGCCTGGAAAGAGGATATTCTGCCAGCAACGCTGAACAGCTATTCTGTTGTGTTCTTTCTGAACAACAGACTGTTTTCGGCAGGAATGCTGCTGATCACCTTTTTCAATTTTTATGCAGGATTGAGTGGATTGATTGCCATTTTAGCCACAGTACTGATTGCCAACT
>CAZVTL010000025.1:11800-24488 GCA_964630075.1 uncultured Tangfeifania sp. | reverse complement strand
CTGAGTCTTAGGCTCAATCGCGATACCGATTACCGGTTCCGGGAAAGTCATAGACTCAAGAACAATAGGATGATCAAGTGAACAAAGTGTATCTCCCGTACGAATATCCTTGAAACCAACAGCGGCACAAATGTCACCTGCTTCAATTACATCACGCGGTTGTTGTTTGTTGGAATGCATTTGAAAGAGACGTGAAATACGCTCCTTTTTGCCGGTTCGTGTATTTAAAACATAAGAACCTGAATCAATTTTTCCGGAGTAGACACGAATGAAGCACAAACGACCAACATAAGGATCGGTAGCGATCTTGAATGCAAGTGCAGCCAGTGGTTCGCCAACGTCTGGCTTTCTTTCAATTTCTTCCCCAGTATCAGGATTGGTCCCAACGATGGAAGCAACATCCAATGGGTTGGGCAAATAAGCACAAACTGCATCCAGAAGAGTCTGAACACCTTTGTTTTTAAAAGCAGAACCACAAAGCATAGGAATAATTACTCCTGACAATGTAGCCTTCCGAATAACATGCTTCAATTCGTCTTCTGTAATACTATTTGGATCTTCGAAAAATTTCTCCATCAAAGTTTCATCCTGTTCTGCAACCGATTCGACCAGTTTATCACGCCATTCCTGAGCCAACTCCAGCATATCTGAAGGAATCTCCTCAACAGAATAATCTGCTCCCATGGTCTCATCGTGCCATACGACTGATTTCATGGCTACCAGATCGATAATTCCTTTGAAGCGTTCTTCAGCACCAATTGGAATCTGAATTGGAACGGGATTGGCTCCCAGCTTCTCTTTTATATCATTGAAAACATTGAAAAAATCGGCACCAGCACGGTCCATCTTGTTGATGAATGCAATCTTTGGCACACCATATTTTTCGGCCTGACGCCAAACTGTTTCTGACTGAGCTTCTACTCCACCCACGGCACAAAAGGTTGCAACCGCTCCGTCAAGAACCCTTAACGACCGCTCCACCTCGACAGTAAAGTCAACGTGGCCCGGAGTGTCTATGATATTGATCTGATGAACAATATCCTGGTATGTCCACTCAGTAAATGTAGCAGCCGAAGTAATAGTAATACCCCGCTCCTGCTCCTGTTCCATCCAGTCCATGGTTGCTGCACCATCGTGTACTTCACCAATACGGTGAACTTTTCCCGTGTAAAACAATATCCGCTCTGAAGTGGTTGTTTTACCGGCATCGATGTGCGCCATAATCCCGATGTTCCTGGTATTTGTAAGGTCCCTTTTCGCCATTATATATATATCGTACAGTAATCTAACTAACTATTAAAAATTTCCGGTTAGAACCGGAAATGCGCAAACGCACGGTTTGCTTCAGCCATTCTGTGTGTATCTTCTTTTTTCTTGAATGCTCCTCCTTCTTCGTTGTAAGCAGCAAGCGTCTCAGCAGCCAATTTTTCTGCCATTGAGTGACCTGAGCGCTTCTTGGAAAAGATAATCAGGTTACGCATGGAGATTGCGACTTTTCTTTCGGGACGAATTTCCATTGGAACCTGAAAGTTGGCACCACCTACACGCCGACTCTTAACCTCAACCTGAGGAGTGATGTTGACTAATGCCTTTTTCCATACATCGAGAGCAGACAACTCATTGTCTTTCATTTTTTTCTCAACGATATCGAGGGCATCATAAATAATTTTGAATGCAATGGATTTTTTACCATCAAACATAAGACTGTTCACGAAGCGAGTAACGAGAACGTCATTGAATTTCGGATCTGGAAGAATGATCCGCTTTTTTGGTTTTGTCTTTCTCATCTTAGTTACAAATTGTTTGTGTTATTCGAATCGGTTGTTGTTTAGCCTTCAGTTATACAGCCTGTTCCAGACAAGCCCTTACTCAACCAAACCTCCAAACTAATAACTAATGTTTCTTTTTAATTATTTCTTCTTCTTTGTTGCTGCAGCTACTTGTCCTGGTTTTGGGCGTTTTGCGCCATACTTCGAACGACGTTGCTTGCGACCTTCAACACCTGCGGTATCGAGTGCACCACGAATTAAATGGTAACGAACACCGGGAAGATCTTTTACACGACCACCGCGAACGAGTACAATGGAGTGCTCCTGCAGATTGTGTCCTTCTCCCGGAATATAGGCATTCACCTCTTTGCCATTGGTAAGCCTTACCCTGGCAACCTTCCGCATGGCGGAATTCGGCTTTTTAGGCGTTGTCGTGTATACACGTACACACACGCCCCTACGCTGCGGGCAAGAGTTCAATGCCGGAGACTTGCTTTTGTCTTCGATATTTACCCTTCCTTTACGTACTAACTGTTGAATAGTAGGCATAAACGTTTTTTAATTTTTAATAAAAAATACACACATAATTAACCCGGGGAAATCTCGCAATTCCCCGTAGGTTCTGCAATCTAGCACTTTATTACCATGCAAAACCCCTCCAAAATGGACTGCAAAAGTACACATTTCTTTGGAAAACACACTACAACACCAAAAAAAAAGTGATTTTCAGCTGGATTGAGCGGTACCCCTCAGCTGACAGCGAAACTCCGGCAAGAAAACAACCGGCTATCAAAATATTCCAAGGCAAATTCACATCCTACCTCAAGGATGTTTGTAAGTCCCGCGATATTCCCTTTTCATCCACATGGAGGCTGCATTGTTCCCTGTAATCTCATTTTTGAGGCTGTCCCATTGAACCAAGGAATGGGAATCCAATGCGATCATTGCCAGTTGAACCGTAGCCGTAGACTGAAATGCATCCTCGGGCGTACTTTTGAGTATTTGCTTGTCCCTGGTCCGGACTGCTAGGAGAAAATTCTCCATGTGATTCTCCTGCATGGCTACATTCTGAATGACCATCTCCTCCGATTTTGCATCCTTCCCGGCAGGGTAAAGAATTATTTTCGAATCGTTTGTAAACAGCGTACCCTTTTCGCCATGAAAAAAGATGCCGTTGTTAAACTCCTTCACAGGATCACCCGTGCCCCAAAGCCGGTGTTGCCAAACCACCGGAGCTTTCCTGAAGGCCATGTTTGCCGTCAGTGTGTCAGGAGTGGTTATTTTGTCTCTCCACGCATAAATTCCTCCATTGGTATAGAACTCAGTAGGCATTGTTTCATCCATGATCAACCGAATTCCATCAATCAGATGTATCCCCCAATCCACCAGATGACCATTTCCGTATTGCTTCTCCAGCCGCCAGGCCTTGTGGGCAATATTGGGTCTGTATTCAAGCTTGGGAGCAGGACCACACCATGCTTCCCAGTCGAGTGAAGCAGGGGGAGACTGTATGGTGGTATCCTGGCTGCCTGGTATATAGTTGATCTGCGCGGCAATCTGGTGCACTTCACCAATGGTTCCGCCTGCGATCAATGCCTTTGCTTTGCCAAATGCCGCACTCTGCCTGCGTTGAAAACCGATCTGCACAATATTTCCTGCTTTTTGTGAGGCATTTACCATGGCCAACCCTTCAAGTATATCGTAGGCCAGCGGCTTTTCACAGTAAATATCCAGTCCTTTTTCACAGGCAGCAATAAACATCAGGGCATGCCAATGGGGAGGCGTCCCAATGAATACAACTTCCAAACCTTTAACATCGAGAAGATCCTGGTAGTCTTTAAAAACCTGGGGCCGTGTTCCCTGAAGTTTTGTCACCTCCCCGGCACTGTCGTTCAAATGAACGGAATCCACATCACAAATGGCAATCACCTCAACTCCGCCAACGGCAAACGCAGCCCTGGTAATGACCATTCCATACCATCCTGCTCCAATCAGACCAATTTTCAACTTGCGTTTCTGTTCTGATGCCTGCAAACTTGCGGCAGTGGCCATTGCGGCTGATCCAACCGTTGCAGTCCTGATAAAGTCTCTTCTTTCCATGTATTGTTCAAATAAATTTATTGCACAAAATGATCTTTCATCTCCTGCCTCCCGGCTTATTTCTCCAAACTGAATGCATTCACGGGATTGAATACCCTCTCCAGCAAACTACGTTCCGCTGTAACAATCTCTACAGTACCCTTCAGCTCCAGTTCAAAGTCCAATCTCTTCCCAAGGGTAGTGACCAGTTGCCCCGGTAGATTGACCTGAAGTGGATAGGAATCACCGGTAGGTACAACAGCAATGCTACTAACAACCCCTTTTACCACACCAAACTGCAGGTAGGGATAATTTACAAATTTCAGATTTGCCAGCTGACCAACCCTCACTTTCCCGATTTGAATGGAACTCAAATGGACATATCCTGTCAATGAGGCAGGTGTTTCACCGCTGGCCACTACCACTACCGGTGCCACAACCAGATCGGGGTATTTAAAAAACCAGCTGCCTGCCGCAAGCACCCCCAACAGGAGGATAACCACGATGGTTCCATTCCTGATCAGCCAGGCAGGAACCTTGCCCAAAAGATCCTGGACCTCTTTGCTGTGAAGCTCTATCTCCTCTATCCTTTTCGTCATTACCTCTTTTGTTGGTAAAAGTTTAAATCTCCTGCAACAGATCTGTTCCTTCGAATGCCTATTTTCAGGCACCCAGTTCCAGTTGGTTTTTCACCAGGTTCCAATAACTCCCTTTCAGTTGAATCAAAGCTTCATGTCCTCCCTGTTCAACTATTTCACCCTTGTCGAGCACAACGATCTGATCTGCATTCCGCACTGTACTCAGACGGTGGGCGACCACTACTACCGTACGTCCCTTGTAAAATTCAACCATGTTTTCCATGATCACCTTCTCGTTGTTGGCATCCAGTGCATTGGTAGCCTCATCAAAGAAAAGAAAGTCCGGATTCTTGTATACTGCCCGCGCTATGAGTATCCGTTGCTTTTGTCCCTGGCTTAAACCAGCACCTTCCTGGCCAATTTTTGTACGGTAACCCATGGGCAACGATTCGATGTACTCCTGGATATTGGCCATCCTAACAGCTTCGGCCAGTCTTTTGTGATCGATGTGGTCGGCCCCAACGGCTATGTTGTTGACGATTGAGTCTGAAAAAATAAATCCTTCCTGCATCACGACACCGCACTTGTCGCGCCAGACCGCAGAAGAAAAAAGATTCAAATTCACCTCCCCGATGGAGACAGACCCGGAAACAGGCGGGTAAAACCCCAACAGCAGCTTGATCAAAGTTGTCTTGCCACTGCCGCTCATACCAACGATGGCAGTTGTTTTATTTACAGGGATGTGAAGATTGATCTCTTTTAAGATTTTTGGAGAACGCGGTCCTTCATACTGGAAGGTAACATCCTTCACAAATAGGTCCCTCTTTTCAGGAAGATGCGTGATCCTGGCTTCTCCATCGTCCTCTTCATCTCTCTTCAGGTGTATTTCGTTGAAACGTTCCAGCGATATTTTAGCATCCTGCGCATTTTGAATGAACTCCATCAGATTGGCAAGGGGAGCATTCATTTGTCCGATGATGTAGGAAACTGCCACCATGGCTCCTATGGTAATCTGACCATCTATGACCAACCTGGCAGCAAAAAAACTGATCAGGATGTTTTTCAACTGGTTTACAAAGGATGACCCAATGGTTTGGGCCTGGTTAAGCGACAACCGGCGTATGTTTACCTTAAAGAGCCTGGCCTGGATTCTCTCCCACTCCCAGCGTTTCTGCTTTTCGCAGTTGTTCAGCTTGATCTCTTGCATCCCGGAAATCAGTTCAATCAATTTTGCCTGGTTTTCAGACAGCTGCCTGAAACGATGAAAATCGAGCTCTCGCCTTCTTTTGAGAAAGAAAAGTATCCACACCACATAGAGGAGGCTTCCCAGCAAAAATATGGTCAGAATTGTCCAACTGTAAATCGCCAGCACAATTGAAAATACCAGCAGGTTGACCATTGAAAAAAGCACATTCAGCGTTTGGTTGGTGATAAAGTTCTCTATGCGGGTATGGTCCCCGATGCGTTGCAACAAATCTCCAATCATCTTTGAATCAAAAAACGAAATGGGAAGTCTCATCAACTTGATGAGAAAATCGGCTATCAGGGAGACATTCAGCCTGGTCGTGAGGTGAAGCAGTATCCAGCTCCTGAAGAATTCGACGGTAGTCTGCGATACAAAAAGAATCAGTTGAGCCACCAAAATCAGGGTAACAAAGTTGATATCCTGGTTGTTGATACCCACATCGACCATGGTTTGCGTTAGCAATGGAAAGATGAGCTGCAACAAACTACCGAGTAACAAACCAATCAGCAGTTGCCAAAGGAATCTCTTCTGGTTTCTGAAATAAGAGAAGAGGTAAGAAAAGGTAGATTTGTCAATTTTCTCCTCCTCCAACTGGTAAAAATCCGGCGTTGGCTCAAGAATCAACACCAGGCCTTTGGCTTTTGATTCATCGGTGGTTCCGCACCATCCACTCAGAAACTCACCCAATGGATAGTCGATCAGTCCGAAAGCCGGGTCTGCAATGCGGACTTTCCCGCGTTTTACACCATAAACGACAATGAAATGCTCATGCTTCCAATGAACGATCGCCGGAAGCGGAACCTCTTCCGACAATTGTTTGTAATTCACCCTTGCTCCAACTGACTTAATATGCAGGGATTCTGCAGCATCTGACATTCCAAGAAATGACACTCCTTCCCGGGTAAGAAAGCTTCTTTCCCGGATCGATTCCAATGAGATGTTTTTACCATAGAACTTTGCCACCATCCTTAAACAGGAGGGTCCGCAATCCATCGCATCCATTTGTTTGTAAAAGGGAAATCGTCGCATCGGGTCGCATCTGCCTTGGTTACCTGCAAATATGCAAAATTTATCAGAATGAAGCCTGCAATGCAATCGGCATTTGACATTGAAACGGAAAAAACGAACTATATTACTGACTGTGTGCGAGATACAAATGATTGAATCGCGCATTTCAAGTGGAAATAAACCATGGTAGATCCTCAAATAGCCAGCTTACTGGCCAGCACGCTGCAACGTCAGCGAAACCAAACCAAAAGCCAGAGAATATTTGCTGCCTTGATTCTACAACGAATAACATGTTTAGTAACATAAAATCACTGTTCCATTCCAGTTAGCACATTGCGCATTGCATTGATCGGATGATATTTACGAATTTTTCGAAAATAAGAAATCGAAAATCGAAAATCGAAAATTTCAGGGCTGGTCGTACCATTTTAAATAATTTCTATTTTTGAAGGAATTGACCATAAGTTTTCTAAGCAACGAGATGATTTTATTTAATTTTTTTGTTGCCAAACGAACACGGATCCAATTCCTTACGAATAGATTAAAAGCAAAATTGTGAGTTCCATGAGAACTTTCTAATGTATATTATATAACCAAATTTTTTTTCTCATGAAAGTATATCAAACAAGTGAAATCAGGAACATTACGGTGCTCGGAAACTCGGGCGCTGGGAAAACCACCCTTGTAGAAGCCATGCTTTACGAGGGTGGAGTTATCAACCGCAGAGGGGATGTCAAAAGCAAAAACACTGCCTCCGATTACAACCTCGTGGAACAGGAGTATGGCAACTCTGTTCATGAAACAGTTCTGTATACTGAATTTGAAGGATGCAAAATCAACATCATCGATACCCCGGGGATGGATGATTTTGTGGGAGGAGTTATTCCTGCCCTCAGCGTTGCTGCCACCGGACTACTGGTGTTCAATGCTGTCAATGGCGTGGAGGTAGGCACCGAGATTGCCAGCCGCAACGCAGACAAATTTCACAAGCCGCTGATATTCGTAATCAACCACCTAGACCACGAAAACAGCAATTGGGACAATACCATGGAGATGGCCAAAACAACCTTCGGGAACAAACTGGCCATCGTTCAATATCCGGTCAACCCGGGTTTGGGCTACAACAAAGCCATCGATGTACTGAAAATGAAGATGCTTCAGTGGGGACCGCAAGGCGGCAAGCCTGAAATTCTCGACATTCCAGCCTCTGAGATGGAAAAAGCGGAAGAGTACCACAACAACCTGGTTGAGATGGCAGCCGAGAATGACGAAGCTTTGATGGAACTCTTCTTCGAACAGGGTTCCCTCAACGAAGATGAAATGAAAAAAGGGTTGAAACTTGGCATGCTCTCCAGAAGCTTATTCCCTGTATTCTGCACTTGTGCAGCAAAAGACATGGGAATCCGCCGCCTGATGGATTTCATCGTCAACGTAGCACCCGATCCGGGCGAACTTGCCCCAGTTGAGACCATTGACGGAAAAATGATTCCGATCAGCACCAAAGGCCCTACCTCCATCTATTGTTTCAAGACCGCACTCGAACAACATGTTGGGGAGGTAACCTATTTCAAGGTAATATCCGGAACCCTGAAAGAGGGAATGGATCTTGTCAACATGGCCAAGAACTCCAAGGAAAGGATCTCCCAGATCTTTGCCGTAGCCGGAAAAACAAGGACCAAAGTACCGGAAATGGTTGCAGGAGATATTGGTGCTACCGTAAAGTTGAAAGATGTAAAACACAACCATACCCTTTGCGAAAAGGATGCAGAGATCGAATTTCCACCCATCCAATTCCCTGCTCCCCGATACACTACAGCCGTCAAAGCGGTCAATGAATCGGACGAGGAGAAGATGGGCGAATACCTTCACCGCTTGAACGAGGAGGATCCTACCTACATCATCGAATATTCCAAGGAGCTGAAACAGATTCTGATTCATGGCCAGGGAGAGTATCACATCAATACCCTGAAATGGTACTTCGACAATGTATTTAAGATTGACATCCAATTCCTGAATCCGAAGATCCCCTACCGGGAGACCATTACCAAAATTGCCCAGGCCGATTACCGTCACCGCAAACAGAGCGGTGGATCAGGCCAGTTTGGCGAGGTTCACATGGTGATCGAACCTTTCGAAGAGGGGATGCCTGCTCCTACCATGTTTGTCATTGACGGCAAGGAGATGAAGGTGAGTCTTCGTGGCACAGAGGTCACTGAACTTCCCTGGGGCGGGAAATTGGTTTTCTGCAACTGTATCGTTGGGGGTTCCATCGACGCACGTTTCCACCCAGCCATCCTGAAAGGGATCATGGAGAAGATGGAAGAGGGGCCACTCACCGGTTCCTATGCCCGCGACATCCGCGTATGCATTTATGAAGGGAAGATGCACCCTGTCGACTCCAACGAAATCTCGTTCCGCCTTGCGGGTAGAAATGCCTTTAGTCAGGCCTTCAAGAAAGCAGGGGCCAAGATCCTTGAACCAATATACGATGTAGAGGTTCTTGTTCCTGGCGACCGCATGGGGGATGTGATGGGTGATTTGCAAAACCGCCGAGCTTTGATCATGGGGATGACCTCCGAAAAAGGTTTTGAGAAAATCATCGCAAAGGTTCCGTTGAAGGAGATGAACAAATACTCGACTACTTTAAGTTCAGTGACACAGGGACGTGCCATGTTCAAAATGAAATTTGCCAGCTACGAAAAGGTACCGGCTGAGGTTCAGGAGGAACTACTCAAGACCTATGCCGCCACGCAGACAGAGGAGTAAATTCCAACTATCTGAAAATAAATATGAGAGGCGCTCTTCCCTACCGGGAAGGGCGTTTTTTTTTCACAAAACACTGCCGTGAAGTTTTATTGACTAACTTTAGTGCTATTAAAACCAATAAATTAAAAATAACTCGTTAAGCAATAAAAGCCTCCAAAGGCCTGCTCACAAGCCTTTGCGATCTTTGCAGACTTGGCGTGAAATTCTTTAACCATGAAACTAAAATTTATCGGCGCTGCCCGCGAAGTGACAGGTAGCAAACACCTGATCACGATGGATAACGGAAAGAAAATCCTGCTGGATTGCGGGATGTTTCAAGGCAAAGGAATGGAGACGGATGCCTCTAACCGCAACCTTGGTTTCGACCCCAAAGAGCTCGACCACATCATCTTAACCCATGCCCACATTGACCACTCCGGTTTGATCCCCTATGTGTACAAACTTGGATTCAGGGGCTCTGTCATCTGTACCAATGCGACACGCGACCTTTGCGCCATTATGCTGGCCGACAGTGGGCATATCCAGGAGCTGGATGTCAAATGGTTCAATGAAAAACGGTTAAAAAACGGATTGGAACCTGTTGAACCAATTTATACAGCTGAAATTGCCAAAGAGTGCATGGAGCTATTTATTGGTGTGGCCCATAACCGAAAATTTTACATTGATGACAATGTAAAAGTCCGGTTTACCAACAATGGTCACCTGCTTGGGGCAGCAACTGCTTCACTTGAACTTACAGAGAACGGCAAGACTGTCAGCATTGCCTATACCGGAGATATCGGACGCCCCGTCAGCCTGATTCTGAGACCCCCCGAGGCTTTCAGACAGTGCGATTACCTGATAACCGAGTCTACCTATGGGAACAGGTTGCACGAACAATTCAGCCATGCAGAGGAGAAATTGCTCCAGGTGGTCAACGATACATGCGTCAGGAAGCAGGGGAAATTGATTATCCCCTCCTTTGCCATTGGCCGGACCCAGGATATAGTCCATACGCTGAACAATTTCTACAATGCGGGTCTGCTGCCCAAAATCCAGATCTATGTGGATAGTCCGCTGGCAGTCAATGCTACAACGATCTTCAGACTGCATTCTGAATGTTTCAACGATGAGGTGCTTAAAGTGGTGGAGACAGACGACGATCCTTTTGGGTTCAATTCACTGCACTACATTACCGCAACCAACGAGTCCAAGAAACTCAACTCCTTTAAAAAGCCTTGTATCATTATCTCGGCATCTGGCATGATGGAGGCAGGACGGATCAAACATCACCTGGCGAACAACATCTCCAATCCCAACAATACCATTCTTGTGGTAGGTTATTGTGCCCCCAGAACCCTGGGTGCCAGGCTGGTAAACGGGGAGAAAACTGTCTCAATTTTCGGCAACAAGTACCAGGTCAATGCAGAAATTGCCCGGATTGAAGCCTTCAGTGGCCATGGCGACTACAAGGAGATGCTTTCATTTTTGGATTGTCAGGACCAATCGGCCATCAAAAAAGTTTTTCTGGTACATGGTGATTACGACGCCCAGCTCTCCTACAAGGAACAAATGGAGGCTGCAGGTTTCACCAACATAGAAATTCCTGAGCCCATGTCGGAGTATACCATTTAAATTTCTACTTTTGCCCCGTTTTATTGATTATTAACCCGAAGTTGAAATATGGCCTTAAGAGAGGAATTTGAAGATCAGGGGAATTGGCTTTTCAGACACAGAAGCTTTCTTCCGTTGTTTATTTTGGTGATTGGTGCTATTTTGTTCGTACGGAACAAACTATATCCTGAATCATTTGTTTTGGAAGAGAGTCCCTATCTCGTTTATTATGAATATGGCTGTCTGGCTATCAGTCTGTTGGGACTAGCCATCCGGGTTTATACCGTGGGCCATACCCCCCAGAACACCTCCGGTAGAAATACCGAAGGTCAGGTAGCCGAGTCTCTCAATACCACCGGCATCTACTCAACTGTCAGACACCCCTTGTACCTGGGTAATTTCTTCATGTGGATGGGACCTGCGCTGTTAACGGGCCAATTCTGGTTCATGGTGGCCCTGGTGCTTTTCTACTGGGTATATTATGAGCGGATCATGTATGCAGAAGAGCAGTTTTTAACCCGGAGTTTTGGTCAGAAATACATTGACTGGGCCAAAGGACGGCCAGCATTTATTCCCAACTTTAAGAATTTCGTCAAACCATCCCTGCCATTCAGCTGGAAAAAAGTGCTGAAAAAGGAGAAAAACGGACTGGCTGCCGTCTTTATTATTTTCATGGTGTTCGACATTCTTGGCAAGACCCTCAAACACGAAACTGACTACAACAAATTCTATATTGTAGCCTGTGCCGTTTCTGTGGTGATGTACTTGATTCTAAAATACCTGAAGAAAAGGACGAATGTGCTGAATGAAGAGGGACGGTAGATTTATTCTGCCTTAACTTGTTATTATTCAATCACTCATTTAGCTCTTAAATCTCCTTCTAAAGATTCAGAACTTTGCCTGCAATCCCAAATCAAAAGAACTAACAGAATATCATTTGATATTTGATAAAAGATCTTAAAATTTGAAGTGATGAATACCCGAACCTCAGGGAAATTGGTTTTAACTCCAAGAAATGGTTGTTTGGATAGTAGATTGAGAATGGATTGAATTTTAAAATTCAGTTGATTGCTGTATAATTTTGTTCCATTCCTTTCAATATAGTATTCCAGGATTTTTGAGAAAACATGATCAGCTCGGACAGTCCAAATTACTCTTTTAACCATTCTTGATTTCTGGCATTTACCGTATCGTTGGAAATGATTTTACCAGATTCATAGTCAGACAAACTTTCAGCTATAATTGCCTTTTCATCTGCTGTGAGAACATATATTTTACCTGCCTCTCTTGTATTGAGAATTTGGTTGAGGTAATCGAGAAGTATTTCATCTTCCGTATCCAATACCTTTCTGATGATCTTATTTTGAATTTTCTCTGAATCCATCAAGTGTGATTTTACTCAAATATACAAAATTATCAGCCAAAAGAAGAATTTATTATGCTTAAATACCCTAAGATATAGTGCATAACTAGACTCATCAAGCACTTAATAACAGTCTGGGCAGAAATATTCCCTTAAGTTTCTAATGTCTGCTGCTGCCTGCCTTGATCTTTAACCGAATATCCAGGGAGTCATCCGAATGGAGAAAGTCCCGTGTGGATTCTGGCATAAAAGCTGCCACTTCGTCAAGTCTATCCTCTTTGATGGC
>CAZVTL010000025.1:9044-11790 GCA_964630075.1 uncultured Tangfeifania sp. | reverse complement strand
AAGCGCTGATAAAAATTGGCAGCTTGGAGGATTCGGTAACAGCGACCTTTCTCATCACTTCAATCACCTCAACTCCAAAAGAGGGCAAAATATCCTTCATGGCCTTGTTGTAAGCCGCGGTGGTCAGGCAATACTTTTCCGTTCCGATGTACCTTTTCCTGATCCCCAGCAGAGGAACCACATAGTTGGCAAAGATCCGCACATCCAGTTCTGCCTGCTTCTCCATGACATCGCTGACAGTTTCATTCTTGAGAAAATAGGCAGGGAAGATGGATCCTGAGACAATGTACATCCCACCGCGCACCATCTGCACATTCTTCAAATGCGCGATCCCTTTGCGGATTAGTTCCCACCGGACTGCAAAAGGGAAAACGGAACGGTCCTCCTCCACTACAAAAAGGTAGACCAGCTCATTTTCGGCAGCTGCCTTCTCGATCAGGAATTTGTGACCGTTGGTAAATGGGTTGCAATTGACTACAATCGCTGCCACGGATGCTGTTTTGGCGGGTCGGATGACCGTTTTAAGGTAATCCTGGTAAGTAATCACCGACTCAAAACCAAACTCCAGCAGGGCAAAGAGTGGCGGTGCCGAGGCAATCTCCGTGAAACCCAATCCACAAAAGCGGACAGCGTTTTCAGGACGGGTAAAGACAAAGGTATGCTTGAATATTTTCAGCAGTTTTTCGGTCAGATAGGTAACAATCAATGCAAATGCTGTGGTATCCCTGAACTTTGGGGATACAGCCACATATTTCAGGATTCTGCCCTGGTGAGAACCTGTTCCAACCACCTCGCCCTTGAGGTTGTAAACGATCATGGTACATTCCACTTCGGCTGGATCGAAATCAAAGCCAAGCCCCTGAAGGAAACCCTTGACCAGCTTTACATCAAATGGATTGTCAAGGTCGAGTGTCTCTTGCCTGAAATCGGTATCTTCAAAAGTCATTTAAGTGGAATCAGAGGTGGAAAAGATGCATTTTGATCAGCCTGCCTGACCGACCTTACAAAGATAGAGATAGCCAGCAGATCCGCGGAACCTCCCGGTGAAATATTTTCATCCTTGCAATAATCAATCACTGCCTTGTAGCTGGCTTCGCTGAAATCTGCAAGTGCAGCATGGCACAGTTCCTGAAAAGCCATCAGAACAGTTTTGCCCCGCCGGTAAAGGATGTTGGTATCATTGTTATGTGCCGCAATGGAGAGCAAACATCTTGTCATTGCCTCGTCATCCGCCAATTCGTTCCGCTCCAGCCAGGGTAATCCAAATTCAAATACTGTTTGAAATCCGCTCTCGGCCTCCCCCCTTGCACCGCTGTATCCAAATGCATGAAAAATCTCTTCCCCATGGCTTGAATCGATTCGGGGAATTCCACCGAACTCCTTCCCGACCATATCCTTGCACACCTGCCCGACAATCCATCGAAACTGCTCCTCTTCGAAGTGATCGGATTGACCAAAGATTTTTCCACAGGCAAAGAGAGACAATCCCATCAGGAAGATGATTCCTTTTTGGGTATTGATGTTCCCGGTAGTGTCGAACATCTCCTTCTCCATGCGCAATCCAACCGCTCGTATGGCAGGTAGCGCCCTGGTCAGATCCGTTTCATGGAAGGAAAATCCCAGCCTGACCAATGCATCAAACCATGTCGCAATGGCTGCCGTGGAGTCGACAAAAGTCAGGAAACTCATGTCGGTATGACTTCCATTGCTGAACCTGTCGACCAATCCCGGCTTCGGCGAAAGTGAAATCTCATGCAACAGGGATTTCAAAGCGAGGGAGGAGACTCTTTTTGCCAGGATGGATTCCCGTTCTGATCGGCAGTAAGCCTGCATCTTCGAGAACATGAATGACCGAAGCTCCCCAATGTCGTGCGAATGATGCCTGCGGCAGGAAATAGCAGGTTGAACCCGGCAGAAAAAACAAAGTTTTGACTTTCCGGAGGAGATGGGATTGCCCTGTTCGTTGGTCATATCTACATCCAGAAAACGGCCGAGCGGATGGTTCTCCTCAAACTCCTCGCAAAGTTGCTTTAATTCAGGGGGACTGGGACTCTTGGACAAAACCGGCGCCAGGAAGAGATCACCCGCATCGTCGCAGGTTTCAAGCGCTGCCGCCTCATCGAAATGTACCAATCGGGCTTTCATGAAATATTTTAGCTCCTTCAGACAGTATCCGAAAAACTGTTTGACAATGGGGTTACTCTTGGGGAATCCAGGAACATTGAGACCAAAACTCAGCAGAGGATACCCCTTTTCAGCAAGCTGAAACTTCAGGTATGCCCGATTTTCCCTGGCTTCCAATATGGATTGGAGTGGTTCGATGGTTGTTCTGTTTAATTTCTGGTTTTGATCATTTTTTAGTTTGGATGAAGTTGTGCCAATTGTGCCTATTCATCCTCTGCCCAAAGTGTTCTTTGTCTCTTTTAATGGCTGCCTGCTTGATCTGAACTCTTCCGTCCGATCCTATAATTGGCATTTTCATTGATATTTGTGCGCGGACGGCGCTAACGCCTGCATTCTCTTACCCCCGGTTGAAACCGGGGGCTATTCAAAGGCAACCCCTTTCGGGGTTGGAATCTCGAAAGGTCATTCTCCCGTTCTCCGGTTCTCCCCGTCATTTTTAGGTCTCTCCGTCATTGATGCGTTTCGTTCCGTCCGATACTTATATTACCGTTCTTGCAAAGATTTGTACGCGGACGGCGCTAACGCCTGCATTCTCTTACCCCCGGTTGAAACCGGGGGCTAT
>CAZVTL010000025.1:0-8944 GCA_964630075.1 uncultured Tangfeifania sp. | reverse complement strand
TCCGTCCGATACTTATATTACCGTTCTTGCAAAGATTTGTACGCGGACGGCGCTATCGCCTGTATTCTCTTACCCCCGGTTGAAACCGGGGGCTATTCATGGGCAACCCCTTTCGGGGTAGGAATCTCGAAAGGTCATTCTCCCGATCTCCGGTTCTCCCCGTCATTTTTAGGTCTCTCCGTCATTCTCTCCGTCCCTCAGTCCCTCAGTCCCCAAGTCTTTCCATCCCTCCGTCATTTTCCTTCTTCAACACCTACCGCTCCTTCAGCTGGTGAATCACATCGATGATGGTGCCATCGCGGTATTCGACAATCCCCACAATTTTGTCTGTGTATTCCAGGGGTGCAGGGATTCCGGTAATCTTGTCCACCTCAATTTCGAGATCGCGGATCTCCTTGATGTTTAGTCCGGCAGTCTTCAGATTTGCCTCCAGCTCTTTGAAGGCAGGATTGACACATATTCCGCGTTCAGTGACCAGTACATGCACCGTTTCTCCCGGTGTAACGATGGTGTGCACCCGCTTTTTGATAATCGGAATACGACCACGGAAGGAGGGGCAAACCACTACCGTGAGTTTGGCACCCGAAGCCGTATCTGAATGCCCACCGGAGGCACCACGAATGCGTCCTTCTGAACCGGTGATGACATTTACGTTGAAATCGACATCGATCTCAAGGGCGCCCAAAACCACTACATCTATCTTGTTGGTGATGCACCCGCAATTGAAAGGATTGGCATAGAGCGCTGCGGGAATCTCGATGTGGTGCCGATTGTTGAGCAATGAATTACTCACCACGGCATCAAAAGACTGCACATCAAAAATGGTTTCAAAGAGTCCCTCGTTGAGCATGTCGACACAATAGGAGGTGATACCTCCCAGCATGAAACTGCCCTTCAGCCCACTTTTCTTCATCTTTTCGCGGATGAATTTGGCCACTGCCAGCGATGCTCCGCCTGCCCCCACCTGAAAGGCAAATCCTGGCACAAAGAATCCGGAATGCTCGATCACATCGGCAGCCAGTTTCGCGATCCTCAGGTCCATCGGGGAGTTGGTGATACGGGTAGTTCCTGTTGCAATCTTTGAGGCATCTCCGATCGAATCGACCAACACCACATGGTCGATAAAATTCTGGGAGATGGAGAGCGGAATGCAGGGGAAATTGACCAGGTTGTCGGTTACCACGATCACCTGTTTGGCATACCTCGCGTCAATCACAGCATAACCAATTGATCCAAATGCAGATTTACCATGCGAACCGGTGGCGTTTCCTTCGCAGTCGGCGGCAGAGGCTGGGATGACAGCCAGGTCAATTTGTATTTTCCCCGTATGAATGCAGCGTACCCTTCCACCGTGGGAGTGGATTACCACAGGGGTATCCAGAACACCCATCGAAATGGCCTTGCCCAATTCGCTGCGGATACCTGAGGAGAAGATGCGGGTAACCGTTTGATCCTTCAAATAGGGAAGGATTGGATCGTGGCACTCGTTCAGGGAGGAGGAGGCCAGCGTAATGTCACGGATTCCCATATTGTGGAGAATGGTGAGTGTCTGGACCAACAGGATATCTCCATTGCGGAGGTGATGGTGGAAGGAGACCGTCATGCCATTGCGCGGATTGCTGCGAATGATCGCCTCTTCGAGGGATTTGCAGAGTTTGCTCTGGTGGGGCAGATAGGCCTTGTTTGGAGCTGGAATGGTGGGTTCGTCCATCCACCCCTTGCTCAGTTTGGTTAGCGCACCCTGGAAAGGTTCCAATTTCCCTATTCCTTCAATGTATTCGGGGATTTCCCTGCCTAAACTATTTAACATGGTGATGATTTTATGCTTATGATCATTTGTAACCCTTATGTTTCGCGCAAAGAACGCAATGAACGCAAAGAAAAAGACGATAACATTGCGTGGCGCTGCATACTTTGCGTAACCCTCCTATTCAATCGTCACATTGGCAAGCCTCAACAGGTATTCGGCCCTGGCTACGATGGGTGCATCCACCATCTTGCCATCGATGGCAAAAACACCAATCCCGGCCTTGCTGTTTGCACGGAACTCCTTGACAATGCGGTAGGCCTTGCGGATCTCCTCCTCGGTAGGTGTAAATACATCGTGTACCACATCAATCTGGCGCGGATTGATCACTGCCTTCCCGGTAAATCCGATTCTTTTGGCATATTCTGTCTCTTTTCTCAATCCCTCTTCGTCGTTCACATCCGGGAAAACAGTGTCGATTACATCGATGTGACTTGCCTTGGCTGCCATGACAATTCTTTTCCTGGCAAAATCTATTCCTGCTCCATCCGCAGTATAGACAATGTTCATGTCTGCCGTCAAATCCTGGCCCCCGATGGTGATGGCATCAATCCTACTGAATTTGCTGGCAATACTGAAAACGTTCTGAACCCCCATGGCTGTTTCGATCATGGCATGCAGCGTCATCCGGTTGTGGGGCAAATGGTGCTTCTCTTCGATCTTTTCGATGATTGCCAGAAGTTCTGCCACCTCTTCGGCCGATTCTGTTTTGGGATAACGGATGGCGGATGGTTGCAGGGGCACAATCTCCTCCAGATCTGCAAGTCCGAACGGGGTGCTGAGATGATTGATTCTTACACATACCTCGGCCTCGTAAAAATCGGTCACCCTGATCATATTTCTTACCAGCGTGCGGGCTGCATCCTTCTGGTTCAGGGCAACGGCATCTTCCAGGTCAAGGAGTATGCTGTCGGCACCATATATTCCGCCCTGCTGAATCATGGCCGGATTATTGCCGGGAATGTAGAGCATGGTCCTGCGATTTCTAAATGTCTTCATCTTTGGTATATTACAAAGTTCCTTCCTGCTGGCCAAGCGATCGCTTGATGGCTGTTTCGAGACGTGCCTTGATGGTGGGTTCGAGCGCCCCCTTGTCTTTGGCAATCAAATGAATATCTGTCAAATCATACTGATCGAGCATGTCCGTCACGATTTGCTGGAAACTGGCACCAAACTGTTGCATTACGGTAGAAGAGATCTCAATTTTTCTGCCACTGTTTTTCGGCATTGGTTCGATTAATACGATCACGTCGCTCGATTCGAAGGTTCCCGATTGAGCTGGATTGATTGGCTTCATGGTCGATTACTATTTTTTTGTTACAATAATTGAAAAGTATTGAGATTTTCAACTTCGCCTGGTTGAGTCGCCGGGGAGTGCATCAAATGATCCGGCAAAATTAGGACTTTAATCCGTCCCGAAGCTGATTTTTTTCAACTTATTTTGAAAGTTAAAGTTTACTCCCCGGCAGAAGCAAACTGAAAAAAAGGGAGGTCAAAACCGCCTCGTTTGGTCTAAACCGAATCCATTTTGACCAATTTGCACCGAAAGAAATGGCAAACCAGGAAAAGGGGGGGCATTTGCCCCTCGGATTGGGCAAAACCAAAACCATTTGTGCCAATTTGCACCGAAAGAAATGGCAAAGCGGGAAAAAAAGCCTCTTTTGCACCAGATTTCGGTCTAAATCGACTCCAGTTGAGCCAATTTGCACCTGTTTATCAGGCAAACCGAAAAGGAAGAAGATCAATTGTACCCCGGTTGGTTAAAACTGAATCCCCGGGGGTCAATTTGCACCTCATTCCGGACTCTTTTGGCCTTTCCACCCTTAACATACATCATTCCTGACCTTTGCCTTCTTCCTTTTACCTTTAACCTTTATACTTTATCCTTTATACTTTATCCTTTAACCTTATTTTTTGGTGTGCCAGCAGCATCACCAAAAACACCATCCCTATTCCAAAGAAAACGGTGATGGCCAGTACGGAGTAACGCATACTGCCCGTAATCGCTTCGATGATGCCAAAACTGAAGGTTCCGGCTACGGTAGCCAGCTTTTCGGTTACATCGTAAAAGCTAAAAAATGAGGTATGATCGGTTGTCTCCGGCAGCATCTTCGAGTAGGTTGAGCGGGCCAGTGACTGTGAACCGCCCATCACAACGCCGATTACAAAGGCGGCTGCGATGAACCCTGTTGCCTGTGTGATGGTGAAGGCATACATACAAACGATGATCCAAACCACCACGGAGACAATCAGTGCCTTCAGATTTCCGTACCTCCCCGATAGTTTTGCAAAAAACCAGGCTCCGAACATGGCTACCAGCTGAATCAGCAAAATGGTAGGTATTAAAACTCCCTCTTTAAGACCCAGCTCCTTCTCCCCGAATGTGGCTGCCATGAACATAGTGGTTAATATCCCCATCATGATGAAGAAGAATCCAAGCAAATAAATAGTGAGCTGGTAGGAACTGCGCACTTGACCGTAGACCATCCTCAACTCTTTGTACCCATTGGTAAAGACATTCTCCCTGTTCATGCGCTTGCCGAAGGTGTATTTGGGAAGCCTTCTGAAAGTAAGGGTGGAGAATCCAATCCACCAGATGCAGACGGTCACGAAGGAGATCCTGGCCGGCATGGATGAATCGGGATTAAAACCGAACAGTCCCGGCTTCATGATCATCAGCAGGTTAAAAAGCAACAGGATGACTCCCCCCAGGTAGCCCATCGAATATCCACGGGCACTGATTGCATCCTGATCTTTGGGTTCAGCAATCACCGGAAGGAAGGAGTTGTAAAATACGATGCTCCCGCCATACCCTACCGTCCCCAGAACAAAGGCCAAGACTCCAAACTCAATGTGCTGGGGATCAAAAAAATAGAGTGCTCCGCAGGAGACTGCACCAATCCAGGTAAATGCCCGCATGAAGCCTTTTCTGCGTCCGGTATAATCGGCAATGGAGGAGAAAAGCGGTGATCCCAAAGCAACGATCAGGTAGGCTGCTGCGATGGCCCAGGAGTAAAGAACCGTATTGACGATTTTCCAGCCAAAAAAGGAGACCAAAAAATCATCGCCATGCCGGGTTACGGTGTTGTAGTAAATGGGAAAAATCGTAGAAGCGATGGTAAGCTGGTAAACAGAATTGGCCCAGTCGTACATGACCCAGGCCTTCACCATCTTAGGATCCCCCTTTACAATCGGCTTGGTACGGTCAATTTTTTTCATTCTGTATTATTCTTAATCTATTAGCTAAAAGACATTGGCGATTAGTCTCTTACTGCCCGATAGCTGCAACGTAAAAACTATAGTATTCCTTGAAATCACAATTCACTTCAAACCTCAACCTCAATTGAACAAAACGCTCTCCCCGTTTCTCTCTCATTCATTCGCACCATTCCGTCCGATCCCAATCTATCTCTATTTTCAAAATGCTATCGCGGACGGTGGACTCCCTGTATTTGCAAACCCCGGGTTCCGCTGCGCTCTACCCGGGACTATTGAGCTTTAACCCTTTGGGGTAACGAATGCAACCAGATCATTGCGTTCCATCTCGAAATTGGGTCTCCCTTCGTCACTCCGTCATTTATCCGTCATTCCTCCGTCTCTTTTTTCTTCCCCGTTTCTCCGTTTCTATGTTTCAATATTTTTCTGAAATCCACTAAGGATCACCCCTGCAGTCCTTCCCTCCGTCATTTTTCCGTCATTTCTCCGTCTCTCCGTCTCTTCGTCTCTCCCTTGCAGGAAGTTTTATAATCTTCTTCGGTTTAACCGGCGACTGCGGTTGAGGTTGAGGTTTCTCCATTGGACCACGCAGATGTATGATCAAGCCATTGAGGAAATTCCGCAACAATTGATCTCCGCACTCCTTGTAGTTGGGATGATCCTCCTTGCGGAAAATCGCGCCCAATTCGGTGGTTGTGACCTTGAAATCAACCAGTGCAAGAATTTTGACGATGTCATCGTCTTTCAGTTGCAGGGCAACTCGAAGCTTCTTTAAAATGTCGTTGTTTGTCATGGTTCAAAGATACTATTTTTGTGAATATCCATTGAGGCAAGCTATTAGCGGTTAGCTGTTAGCAATTGGCTATTGGCTATTGGCCAATTCCCAATTCTAAACTATTTCTATTTTATTTCAACTTTATCCCAATTTATTTCTATCCCCTATCCCATTCTATTTCCTTCTGACATTAATCAGTATCTTTTCCATTGAATGAGTTAATTTAGCAAAAAATTTCAACCTTCGATTTGCAAACAATGGAAGATTATTTCAGGAAATTCAGGGAGAACATCATTGGGATTGACCAGGATTTTAATTCCCCCTTTGGGATGAAGCGGATTATCTATGGTGACTGGATTGCGAGTGGCAGACTCTATCGTCCGATCGAAGATAAGCTCACCAATACCTTTGGCCCCTTTGTCGGAAATACCCACACCGAAACCAGCGAGACAGGTACCCTGATGACAAAGGCCTATCATTTTGCCCAACACATCATCAAGGAGCATGTCAATGCCGGCCCCAACGATGTAATTATCAATGCCGGATCCGGAATGACCACTGTCATCAACAAATTGCAGCGAATTCTCGGCATCAGATCCATGGCCAAATTTAACAACGAGAATTGCATTGCACCCGAAGATCGCCCTGTCGTCTTTATTACACACATGGAACACCACTCCAACCATACCTCCTGGCTTGAAACCATTGCAGATGTTGTGCAGCTTATGCCCGACAAGGAGTTGCTGGTAGATTTGGATCAATTGCGCCTGGAGCTCGAAAAATACAAGGAGCGCAAGATGAAAATTGGTTCTTTCACGGCCTGTTCCAATGTTACCGGGATCTCCACACCATTTCACAAAATGGCAAAAATCATGCACGAAAATGGAGGCCTCTGTTTTGTTGATTTTGCAGCATCTGCCCCTTACACCAGGATGGACATGCACCCTGCCGATCCACTGGAAGCGCTGGATGCCATTTTCTTTTCCCCGCACAAGTTTCTTGGCGGACCAGGAAGTGCAGGCATCATGGTTTTCAACTCCTCCATTTATACCTGTGAAGTACCGGATAATCCGGGGGGAGGAACCGTCGACTGGACCAATCCATGGGGCGAATTCAAGTATGTGGATGACATTGAAGCCCGCGAGGATGGTGGAACTCCCGGCTTTCTGCAAACGATCAAAGCGGCATTGAGTATACGGTTGAAGGAGCAGATGGGAATAGAACAGATCAGGATCAGGGAGGAAGAGTTGGTTAAAATCGTTTTTGACGTGATGCCAAAGATCCCACAGCTTCACATTCTGGCAGACAAGATCAGAAACAGGCTGGGAATCATCTCCTTCTACCTTGAGAATATCCATTTCAACCTGGTGGTAAAATTGCTCAACGACAGATTTGGGATACAACTCCGTGGTGGTTGCGCCTGTGCGGGTACCTATGGCCACTTCTTGCTGGATGTATCCCACGACCAGTCCAAACAGATTACAGAACTGATCAATTTTGGCGACCTCTCCCAGAAACCCGGCTGGATCCGATTGTCGCTGCATCCGACCATGACCAATGAAGAACTCTACTATATCCTGGATGCCATCAAACAGGTACAACACAACCATCAGTCGTGGAGAAATGACTACCTGTACAACAACAAAACCAACGAATTCAGGCACAAGTCAGAACCGGAAGACAAGACCGAAGTTGTCAAGCCCTGGTTTGATTTGGGACAGTAACTACTATTTTGGATTTTCGATTTTGGATTTTCGATTTTGGATTTTCGATTGTTGGTCTATCCGGAGTTGACCATATAAGTTTAAACCATTGTTGAAGTAAATGGTATTCATTTACTCAATGACCAATTGATATTCCAAAATAAAAAAAATGCCCCATTTCTGGGGCATTTTCTATCTATTTCAGCGGTGGGATTAACCCAATCTTGCTTCGAGTTGTTCAACCTGTAGTTTCAGCTCTTTTGGATACCTTTCACCAAGTGAAGCCTGTTGCTCCTTGATCAGTTCAAGCTCCTCCTTCCAGAGTTCCTTGTCTACTTTAACCAGTTCTGCGATATCCTCCCTGGTTACATCCAGACCGCTGATATCGATACCATCAACGGTAGGAACAAATCCGATGGCAGTCTCGGTAGCGGCAGCTGTACCTTCGCATCTTCCGAATATCCAGGCAAGAACGCGCATGTTATCACCATATCCTGGCCACAACCATTTGCCGTTTTCGTCCTTGCGGAACCAGTTTACATTGAAGATCTTTGGCAGTGCCTCAGGTTTTGGGGCATTCTTGCCAATGGTAAGCCAATGTCCAAAATAGTCGGCCATGTTGTAGCCAATGAAAGGAAGCATGGCAAAAGGATCGCGGCGAACTCCGGCTTTCAGGCCGATGGCTGCTGCCGTAACCTCTGAACCAACCACTGAACCCATAAAGGTACCGTGGGCCCAGCTCATTGCCTGGTAAACCAGTGGCACTGTGTTTGGACGACGACCACCGAAGAGGATGGCAGAGATTGGAACTCCCTTTGGGTCTTCCCAGGCAGGGTCAATGCAAGGGCACTGAGATGCTGGTGCAGTAAAACGTGCGTTCGGGTGTGCAGCTGGTTTGCCAGAAGCCTTGTCATAAACTTCGTTGGTCCAGGTGATGGTTCCTGCAGGACACTCACTTCCGATACCTTCCCACCATATGTCGCCATCGGGTGTTAAACCGGTATTGGTAAAAATTGTGCCGGATGCAGCCGAAAGCATGGCGTTTGGATTGGTATCCATGGAGGTTCCGGGAGCTACACCAAAGAACCCTGCTTCGGGGTTGATGGCATACAACTGACCGTCCTTGCCAAATTTCATCCAGGCGATGTCATCCCCTACTGTCTCCACCTTCCATCCTGGAATCGTTGGGATCAGCATGGCGAGATTGGTCTTACCGCAAGCACTTGGGAAAGCAGCGGCAATGTATTTTTTAACTCCCTGTGGGTTGGTAATGCCCATGATCAGCATGTGCTCGGCCAACCATCCCTCCTCTTTGGCCATTGCGGAGGCAATGCGGAGCGCAAAACACTTTTTGCCCAGCAGTGCATTACCGCCGTATCCGCTGCCAAAAGCGATGATCTCCTTGGTCTCAGGGAAATGGGTGATGTATTTTTTCTCAATGGG
>CAZVTL010000024.1:8352-25848 GCA_964630075.1 uncultured Tangfeifania sp. | reverse complement strand
ACAGGCAAATAGTTTTCTTAAGGATATGGATCAAATTGCACCTCATTGTTCCAGGGGATCTGTGTTTCTGTTGATGAAAATTAAGTAAAAAATTAGATTTCTAAGTCGCAATGCAACTTTTTAATACACACAATATCAGTAAGATAAAAAAAATGTTTAAGCAACAGTGTTTTTTTTTGAAATTTAGGGGTAACCTTTTAAGTGTTTTTGGTATTAAGAATTGCAAGGAACAATAAAGAATCATTAACTTATTTAAAACATTTTACCATGAAAAATTTTAATTACCTGACAGTTGAAGTACTTTCCAGCGAAGAATTGGCATCAGTAAAAGGTGGATACGGAATTCCTGTTCCGATTATCATCAACGAATAATTTTTTCCCCAAAGAATTTTTACAACAGTACAGTTCTAATTTGAGATCTGCACTGTTTCCAAGGCATTTTTATTGTAGATTGGCAAAGTCGAAGTTGCCTGGCTCCGTTTGGACAGCAGTCTTCGCGTGCTTGAATGTATTGCATTTCTTTGAATCAATTTGTGAAGTAAGAAGTTGTGCATTAAGAAATTAACCAATGATCCCCAGGAGTCACAAACATCAAGAGAAGAGTAGCACAGCCTGTGATAGTCCGGACGGCGAAACAGGGACATACCCTTCCAGCTTTATCGATGAAAATACCTTGTGCGAAGATGTGGTTCTTTGCCGGGAGATCGAGGAGGCAGTAAGTGAATTGGAGATCATTACATTGCGAAATAAATTGAAAAATATCAACAAACAACCAGGCGTTCCCTTTGCAGGAGAACAATCAATTGACACAGATGCATGCTTTGGCTTGTCTGAAGAGTTGGTTAACCCAGTCAAACTTAACCTGGAAGCGGAAGGATTGGGCATAGGGAACTATCTCCAGAAACTCCACATCAAGAATCACTCCATCACATCGAAAGAACAGATCCATGATCTTTATTCTGAAGGAGTTGCGTTGGCTGAGGCCGACAATATGTTGATGTCACCAGAGGACGAAATGCTATTTTGTGATGTGCAGGAGGCTGTTACAGAAAAAGAGATTATCGATCTGAGGGCGAATCTTCAGTCCATTGCCCAGAGTGTGTCGGTGCATGAACGTACTTTTGATGAAATAGAAGCATTTATTTCAGGTGACTTAGAAGAAGAAATAGAATTCCAGATCAGGGAAGAGGCCAAGGTCAACAGTGCGCTTTCCTTCGAAATAGAACTTCACAGTGAGTTGGATGAAGCTGTTGAAGAACAGGATATCATGATGCTTCGGGCCAGCCTGAGGGGTATCATACAAAACGAGTACTCCCATTCTCACAGTGTGGAGGAGATAGATGGTTATTTGAATGATGAGCTTGATGGGCATGCCTTGGCACTGTTCGAGGATGAGTTGGTGGCCAATTCCGGCCTGGCTGATGATCTGGCTTTCCACAAGGAATTAGATCGTGCCATCACCGAGTCAGATATAATGGCCTTAAGGGCAAGGTTGAAAGAAATATCTCATACCCAGCAAGATCTGCCTGACGAAAAGCTGGGGGTCGTATCTCCGCACAAGAAACATCTGTTCTGGTATGCGGCTGCCTCAGTTATATTGTTGATGTTTGTGTTTACCTCCTTGGTGAAGAACAGGAATTATTCCAGTCAACAGTTGTATACAGCATATTATCAGCCTTATAAAAATACCGAAAGTGTTTCGAGGTCAACATTGGGCTCATATAGTAATCTAAATTCGGCTTTGCACAACATAGATATTGGGAATTACCATGATGCAATTTTGCAACTGAAGAGTACCCCCGAAACCGAAAGGGATGGTTATAGTGTCAATTTCTATTCAGGTGTGGTATACCAGGAATTGGGAGAGTACAACAGTGCGATCAACTCATTCACTGAAGTTGTGCGACATGGAGATAACTTACTTGTGGAGCAATCAGAATGGTACATTGGGCTTTGTTATCTGAGGACTGATGAACGGGAAAAAGCACTGGCACAATTCAGAACGATCGTCTCGAGAAAGGGCTATTATGGAGAGCAGTCCAGAAAATTGCTGAGACAATTGTAGTAAGGTAAGGTGGGCATCGATAAGTTACTTTATTCGTTCCTTGCAAAATGATACGGTAACATGGAATGCAGAAGAAGATAAGGGTAAAATTGAAGTCAGTAATAAGTTACTTGGTTCGTTCCTTGCAAAATGAAGCAGTAACCGCTGGTGGAGGAAAGTAAAATATTGAGAGGTAAAACCGAGGATTTTAATACGTTACTTTATTCGTTCCTTGCAAAATGATGCAGTAACTGTTGGTATTTTGGTTTTCCAGGTAAATTATAGCTTGCAACGCAGCTTTGTCCATTTGGGCAAGGCTTTGGTTGTTTTACTCAACTATTTTTTATAAATACATCTATTTTTTAAGGATATATTATTGGAACCTGATTACTTCAGGCCTTCGGCCAAGAAAATCATCAAACCTTGACCTTGAGACTCCTTGCAGGTTCACGGCGAACGGACTAATCTGTTCAGGAGGGATAATTGGGAACCATGTCAATCTGACATCAATGATTTTGAACAGGAGCGATTCATTGTAGATTCTGATTCCTGTACCGATTCCTGCATAAAAATCACTTTTCAAAATGTTTGCCAGATTGTCAGACAAAAAGGCGAAGTCAGTAAAAATGTAATTGGTAAACTTGAATCCATAAAAATTGCCCTTTAAAAACCTTACAGTCTCAAGGTTAATCCTTAACCGGTCCTTTCCCTTCAAATCATTGGTGTAGAAATCCCTTATACCAAATTTCCCGTCAATGGTCAGGTATTCTTCCTCCATTCTATGTATACCACTTAAAAACTCAACCTTGAAAAATTGGCGGCAAGGGTCCCCGAAAAGAAAGAATTTTTTCGAGAAATAGTTTGCGCTGGCCATAATCGTGGCCTGTTTTACGATGCCATTGTCCAAAAAACCATCCATGCCAATCCGACCGGCAAAGTAGTTTCCATGCCGGTCGACGTTTGCCTTGCTAAAGGATATATTGAGGTATGGCCAGACTCCGAATTGTGACCTGTCCAGGCCAGTTGTCAATTCATAGTAATGACCATATGGAATATCCTCCGTCACTCCATATCCATATACCAGGTTATTCTTGTAGAGATTTCTTTTGGAGAAGCCAATACTGGTAAGAAAAAAGTCGTGGTTTCTGAGAAATTCACGCTGGCCGAGGCCATCATCTGTAGTTTGATGGTATTGCTGGTGGTAATATCTGAAAGAGAAAACGGTCTTATTTAACTGGTTCCTTTGGCTGGTAAACGCATGCAAAAACCAAAGGTCACTTGTTAAGTAGGCCACAGTTGTATCAAGTTTAACAGGGTGGTCTTCGGCTATATAATTGTATTTGGAGACATTTTCAAATGAGTAACCACCCGCATTTACCTCTCTGGAAGTGAGGAATTTTTTCTCGATCTGGGCATTCCATCCTTTTTTCAGGTAGGTATCAGTAAATCCAATCGTCGAATTGATAAAATTTCCAAATATGTTGTTGATTTGGTAAGATGCATAGACTCCCATTTCTGGCAGGTATGCATTTTTTTGGGCCATTCCAATATTCAAACGATGGCCCAGGCCAAACATATTGACATTGGAGACCTCTATGTCGCTGTTGTCCGCACTAATATTCATGCTGATTGCATACTCAAATTTGTCTTTGGAAATAACCACTACGTTCACCTCCTCGTCATTGTTCTCAATGGGCTCCAAAGTAATTGCAACATCCTCCAGAAAACTAAGATCACGCATCAATTTTTCATTCTCAGCCATCAACGAAGGATCCACCATTTCACCAGTATGAAACTGCAATTGCATGCGGAGTTTAACTTTTGCAGAATTCATGTGAAGGTGATTACCCATTTTGTCTACCCATTTGGTTGCATCCCTGATCGTATCCTGAAGGGTTGTTCCGAAAGGATGTAGCCGAATAAACCTTATGGATGCAATTCTTTTTCCACTGAACTGATTAAAATAATCGATACTCTTTACGCCAGGTTGCACCAATTGTGTCTGAGGCGAAGCAACAAAATATTTCAACAGGCTTTTGGTAAAACTATTTTTGGTGACAAGTTTGTTCAAACTATTTGCCTGTGAGAAAGCGCTCGCCGGGACTAATTTTGTGGTGTCTGTTTTTTTTTGAAGGAGATAGATGGATTTGTGAACCAATGAAGCAGGTGCAGTTGGGGAATTTGTCCCCAGGCGGGAAGTGTCTTTGTCCTGATTTTCTTTTCTGACACTTGGCGTTGCTGCGCGGTAATTGAAATCAGATGTGCAGGTTGATGATCCTTCATGAATCTCCACCACTGCCCCAAACGAGTCTGTACCTTCAGTGAATCCAATACTGAAGGATAGCAGCAACCAAATATTTAAAACAAATGGTTTCACTTTCGGGTATTTTTTCAATGGTTCAAGATGGGAAAATCTCCTCAATTAACAAATATAGTATAGAATACCCAAAACAGTCTCAAAAACAATTTGTTGCCTATCCTTACTTGATTAGCAGGATATTGGCGACCGGCCGTTCGCCTGTTTTGTCGCTGGGATGATTGATGATTTTTTTTTCGACCAAGTCATTGACCCAAAGTGTAGTTGAACCACCCCCATCCAGATTTATTGCTGTTGCGCAGTTCAATGCGCGTAGAAATTTCTGTGCTTCAACCAGGGTCATCCCTGCAGCGGCACGGCTTCGTCCATCGATGGCAATGAAAAGAATACTTTTGTCGGTTGTTTCACAAAGGCAACTCCTTGGATGTCTGCTTGTCACAAATGCTGATTGCTCGAGCGGCAGAAATTTCCCTTCCAGAAGCAACATCGGTCCTGCTACCATTACAGCCCTTTCATGGTCTGATTTGGCATAATAGTCTGCTGGTTTCGCGAGCTCAATTTTTAGGGAGCCTGACATGTCAAGGATAATTGCACCGTTCAGCAAGGAATCGGTTTTCCCCCATTTCTCCTTGGCCAGCCGGGTATTGGCGACCACTTTCCCAGCGTCTTCAAGATATGCCACTGATCCACCTTTTTCCACATCAAAAAAACCTCCGTTCAAGGCGACAGTTGCACCGGCCTCTTCAGCAAAAGTACTCGTTCTTTTCAATAGCGTCTCCGAATATGCGATGGATACTTGACGCAACGGGAGCGCCTCTCTTTGCAACTCCGCAATGACTACCTGCTGCTTTTCACCAAAAATTGAGTCTGAATTGATTTGGTATAGTAGGATGCCTTTGGCAGGAGAAATGGTCTGGAAACTCTTCAAATCAATGGTTTGAGAAATTCCTGGTAAGCAAAGCACCAGAAGCAGTGCCAGAAGAGCAGTAGTCGGAAAGAGGGATTTTCTCATGAAGTGGGAGTTGGTGATTGGACAATGGGTTGAGATGCTAAAATACAACCAATTTGCGTCCGTGATATTCTTGTGAAGGGATGATTTGGGCGATTTCTGCAAAATTTGCAGCAGTGACTTTGCCGGCAACTACGATGGTCAATGCAGGGGTTGCGTGTTGTATCATTTGGTTCAATATCTCAGCTCCTTCCAAAGCAGTATCTTGACCTCCGGAGGTGAGGATTCTTTCAACTCCAATCTCTTTCAATATACTTAGCGATTCCATCAGGTCATGGGTACGATCAATGGCTTTGTGAAAAGTGACCTCCATCGGTCTGGAAAGTTGTACGAGTTGAGCAGTTCGTATTTTGTCAATTTTGCCATCCGTTCCCACTAATCCAAATACGACACCTCTGACATTCTGTATTTTACACTGACGAATATCTTCCTTCATTATTTCAAATTCATCTGCCGAATAGGTAAAGTCTCCACCCCGTGGACGGATCATAACCACCACAGGTATGCGAAGTTTTTCCAAACATTGCTTGATGGTTCCGATGGATGGAGTTGTACCACCAACTGCCAGATTTTCGCACAATTCGATGCGGGAGGCTCCTGCGGCTGCCGCTTTGAGTGCTTCGTCGAACGACTCTACACAAACTTCCTTGACAAGGCTCATTGGTTAAATTTTGTTATATCAGAACAAAAGAATGTGCTAAAATAATTGTTTTTTGATGGATCAACTCAAGTCATTACATTTGTCTAAAATTTATGGCATGGTTCGTACTTCTCTTTTTCTCCTGTTTACACTGTTTTTTCCGGTCTTGCTATTTGCCCAGGGCCACACCACTGTTTCTGCAGCTGCTCCAAGATTGGTCGTTGGTCTTGTCGTCGAAAATATGCACCCTGACTACATCGAGCGATATTGGGAGAAATTTGGTGAGGAGGGTTTCAGAAGGATATTTTCCGGAGGGTTCATCTGTGCCAATCACCATGTGAACAACCTTGTTCAGCGACCAACCATTGGAATGGCATCGCTTTTTACCGGCACGACACCCTCCCGCCATGGAATTGTCAACGACAGTTGGATCGATCGGCTGAAAAACAAAGAGACCGATTGCATCTTGGATGAAAATTTCAAGACTGTTGGATCTGACTCTAAAATGGGTGCAAGATCGGCCTCAAAATTAATGACATCAACTTTGGGGGATCGGCTAAAACTGGTGACCAAGGGAAGATCTCGTGTTTTTAGCCTTGCCATGAATGACTATGCCGCAATTTTTTCTGCCGGACACTCTGCCGATGGAGCATTTTGGCTGGATGACAAAAGCGGGAACATGATCTCCAGTTCCTATTACATGTCAACATACCCGGTCTGGGCTGCAGAGTTCAATAAGTTCAAGCTGGCAGACAAATACCTGGGATCAACCTGGACAACATTGAAAGAGAAGATCAGTTACACGGAGAGTGTGGAGAATGCCTCCCTGAAAGAGACTGGATTTCTTGGCAAGTACAATACATTTCCATATGATCTGATTCAATTGAAGAAGGAATCCGGAGGATCCTATGCATTTCTGCGGAGTACCCCCTTTGCAAATACCTATCTAAAGGATTTTGCCCTTCAACTGGTACCCAAGGAGCAACTGGGTTACGATTATATTCCCGATTTGTTAACGGTGGTTTTCTCTTCCATGGACAAGGATAACGGAAATTTTGGACCCTTCTCCGTGGAGATGCAAGATACCTACCTTCGGATGGACAAGGAGATCGCCGAACTGTTGAAATACCTTGAAAGCGGTTATGGAACTGAAAATGTGCTGTTTTTCCTTACTTCCACCTCCAGTGTCTCTTACAACGCAGAGTATCTCAAAGTGCAATACAAATTAAATACGGGAATATTTAATCCGGAGAGCTCCATCTCCCTGTTGAAGTCGTTCCTGAATATCAAGTTCGGGGAGGGAGATTGGGTAGAGAAATTTAGCAACCAACAGTTGTATTTGAACCATGAACTAATTGCCAAGAAGAAGGTTGATCTGCATGGAATACAAGCAGAAACGGCTCGCTTCCTGAATCAATTTGAAGGTGTCGCCTATGCCAAGGCCGCATTTGAAATTGAATCTGACAATTTTTTGGGTGGCCCCCTTGCCTCATTTCAAAATAATTTTCACATCAAACGGTCGGGAGATGTGATGATTCGTTATGAGGACGGATGGATTCCCAGGGAGAAATACAAATCGATTGATTACACCGACAATGACCAGGTCCCATTGGTTTGGTATGGTGCAGGGGTCAAAAAGGGAACTACCGTTAGGAAAACAGATGTAACGGATGTGGTACCTACCATATGTGCCCTGCTTGGTATCGTTCCACCCAACAGTGCTACCGGCAGTGTAATTGAGGAAATCCTGCCTAAAACGGTCAGATAAAGAACACAAACATTCCTCCAACAGCCAAAAATGCCCCGGTGACCTCTTTCCAGTTTAGTTTTTCTCCCAGAAACAGGACAGAGGGTAAAAGTATAAATACAGGTACTGTGGCGATCAAGGTGGAGGCTATGCCAACTTTGGTGTGTTGGAAAGCAAGCAGGCTAAGAGATACTCCTAGAAATGGACCGAAAAAGGATCCCACCAACAAAGGTTTCAAAGCTTTCTGTTGAATAATGGAGGTTCTGACCTTCTTCCAGTTTCTGGTGAGGCTTATGATCAATGCAAATCCGATGATCCCTGTAATGGTTCGAATTTGGGAAGAGGCAAAAGGATCATAGCTTCCCATGCCCAGTTTGGAAAATACAGCCCCGATGCCTTGTCCTGCCGCTCCGCCAAATGCCAGTAACAATCCTTTTACAGGATAGTTCAGTCCATGGGTCATTTTGTCGTCGACCTCCTCCCGCTTGAGAATGACAATGGCAATTCCGGATAGAACAAGTACCATCCCAACCAAATTGAGCCAGGTGAAACTTTCGTGCAATACCAATACTCCGAAAATTGTGGCAATGGGAGGAGCAAGCGACATGATCAGCATGGCAATTTTGGCCGACAGGTAGTTGTAGGAGGTAAAAAGGAAATAATCTCCAAGTACAAATCCAATCAAGCCAGAGATAGAAAGCCACTTCCAGGCTTCTGGTGTGGCATCGGTGGGTAACCAAAGTCCCCTCATCACTTTCGAACAGATCATGTACATCACAAAGGCAAGCAATAGTTTGAAAAGATTGACCGTTAGCGATCCTGCACGGCGGGTAGCGACAGAAAAGGTAAGGGCGGATACTGTCCAGCAGATAGCTGTGAGAATGGCAGTGATCTCTCCGAGATGGCTTATTTGCATCGTTTTATTTTCGTTATGGCCTATGTAACTGAAGCGACCTGATTTAAGTGAAGGTTTTGGAAATCATTAAACATTAACCTCTTATAAGATGAGCTGCATCGTAACCACTACCCCAAATTTGGAACCGGCATTGTCGAGCGCAGTGGTCCTCCAAACGCCAACGACTTTGAATACCTTGAATATATTCTCCAAACCTGCCGAAAATTCGGTATAGGGGTTGTATTGCAGACTTTTCATCCCTTCCGGGAATAGCATTCCTGTATGTTGGGCAGGGTCATAACTGCCAATCAATGTTCGTACTCCTGCAAGTTCCCGCCATTTTAATTTTCTGAAGAGTGGAATTTTGTTGAGAAAGTAGCCCTGAAAATGGTGTTCCAGAAAGAGTGAGGCATAAGTGTCGCTGGCAAACTCCTGCATGTTCATCATGTTAAATGCATAAAAATCATAGGCATACGTATCATTCCCTTCGTGGATTTTCATCAGAGGGAAGGGCACATTTCCCCATATTTTGCCTGCCTGGAAATTGTAGTAGATGAAACCAAATGGCTGAAGCATCAACTTTTGGTTGATTTGCGCCTCCAGCTTGAAGTAATTAAATTCACCTCCCATCATACCTTTGATCCCGGCCGAGAGACCCAGGTTAAAAATGGGCTTTGTATTTTCAAATTTTGACCTTTCAAATCCATCCTGGATGTAGTATTCGTTGGGGGCATATCTGGTATGGATTCCAAATTCACAGTTGTTGATAGAAGGAATTAATGTTCCGGCAGGAGATTCAAATTTTACAAAAGGGCCGCTGAAAAACCTGGTACCATTGTAGGAGAATCTGTGGCTCAAGCCTGAGATCCACTCCTTCTCATAATTGATCTCAAGGCGATCGGTCATGTTCAACTTGTTGAACGGAACCTTGTTGAGCAGTGTATTCAGGAAATTGTCGATCATGAAGGCATTCTTGCTCTTGCCAAAAATCTCATAATCGTGTTTGTATTGCACTGATAGAAAGCTTCTTGGTTTCTTTGAAAAGTAATACTCAAAGCCTCCGCTGTACTTGAAAGTTTCATCTTTTGAACCATATGCACCATAGCCATTCAGTCGCAAATTCTTGTTGAACTTCATGGTGGTCCTGGCTCCGAATTTGAACCTGTTGTCTTCCACCGGATTGTTGGAATAAAGGAGTAGTACTGACCAAATTCGACCTTCCCCAAATCCCTGTAGCCGTAGTAGAACATATAAATATACTCAGAAGCAGTCTTGTAAAGCGGAACATGTTTGATGGAATCCACCATGGTATATATCCCAAGTTCCCTCTTCTGGAGTTCGATGGGCCGGTTTGCTTCCCAGAATATGTTATCCTTGTTCATCGCATCCTCGCGAACGGTAATTTGTTCGTTGGCTTCCAGTTTGGTCTCCCTTGCCTCCTCAAAAATGAAATCCTGGTAAAAATTGGCTTTTCTGCCAATTACACCAATTCGTTTGGATTTTGAGTTTTTCTGGATATCTACATCCAGGACGATCAGCTCATTTTTAGGGGTCCATCTGTTGTCAACCAAATCATATGCAACGGAATATTTGAAATTGTTCACGAAGTTGATATTGGCCTTTTCCGATAGTTGCATATCTATCTTTGTCACAGCAAAGCTTTCTGCATCAACCCAGAATTGCCCTTTGAATGTTGGGCTTTGAACATTCCGGGGCTTAAAAGATAATTCATAATACTTTTTCCCATCTGAAAAGGTACTGTCAACCAGGTAATATTTGTAAAACTGTAGTCCCATGCCATTAAGCGGGGAAACAAGACTCACATCTCTGATTACAAGGTAATTGTCATATGGGTTAAGTCCTTCATAAACCTTGCCGGTAAACTTGGAAATCATGTTGGTAGTCATGCCAGATGCCTTGTTGGCCACAATTTCTTCGCGGTCCTTTCCCGAACCTCCTTCGTGGTAATAGTTGGAGAAAGTTTCTGAAAAGAAGACGGGCAAAAATGCTTTTCCTTCCGTTTTCAGCGAATCAATGTAATCAAATACAAAATCGAAGGATTGAAGCAATCTTTTTGTTCGAAGTGTGGTGTCAATATTCTTAAGGTCTACCTCCGTTTTTGAATACAATTTACTGTGCCAGGAGGGAAAGTTTGCTGGATTGTTTTCTTTTTTACGCGCTATCACCTTTTTGAAAAGTGGTATGGCGGGGTTCTCTCCCGGCTTAACTACCACCTCTCCGGTCAAGATGATATCTTCTTCCAATTTAATATCAAGATTAATTGACTGTTGTAGTTTTATGGCCATTGTTATTTTCTTGAATCCAATCGAGGAAATTTCAATGGCGTTGGTAGGGGTTAGTGTACTGAGATTGAAATTGCCATTTAAATCGGACATCGTACCGATGTAGGTTCCCTTGAAAACAATCGTGGCATAGGGTATAGGCAAACCTGTTTGCGCCTCAGTTATTTTCCCTGTGACAACTGTTTTCTGGGCATACAGTAATGGGGCAGAAAAAAATAGAAGAAGGAGAACCAGGAAGATGTTTTTATGCATAGATGTTCTCCTGATGGTTGGATATTGCCATAATATTAAAGTACTGACCGAATATTGGTCCTGAATTTTTCGGCATAATTACAGATAATTGATTCAACTGGGATGACGATCTCATTTTTGACCCTAAAGCTTAACAAAGGTTTAACCGGAAATTAAGATGAGACAGGCAGTGGTCATGCTATCGGGGGGAGCCAATGCATTGGGAGGGATCGATTCTTTTAATTGCTGTTTTTTCGAACAGATTTTTAATGGGTGTTTGGTGAAATCGGAAGGGAAAACGATTTCTTCGATACCAGTTCGTCCCAAATGTGAATTATTATCTTCTTTTTTGAGGTACAGGGTTGATTGTTTTATAAATTTTGTCAATTTTGACGTAACTTTATGCTATTACGATAATAATTGACAGAATGAGATTAATCATACAACCTGAAGCCGGCAGTGTAGCCAAGTGGTCAGCGAATTACATTGCTCACAAAATAGGTAATGCCAATCCTACACCTGAGAATCCTTTTGTATTGGGATTGCCAACCGGTAGTACACCACTTGGAACCTACCTTGAATTGATCAGGCTGTACCAGGAGGGTAGAGTCTCCTTTCAGAATGTGATCACTTTTAACATGGATGAATATGTTGGCATCGATAAAAATCATCCCCAGAGTTATCATACTTTCATGTGGGATAATTTCTTTGGCCACATCGACATCCAGCCTGCGAATGTAAATCTGCTTGACGGAAATGCGTCAGACCTGCGCATGGAATGTAGCCGCTATGAGGCAAAGATCAAGGCGGTTGGCGGTATCGATCTTTTCTTGGGTGGGGTGGGGGCAGATGGACATATTGCCTTCAATGAACCCGGATCCAGCTTAGCTTCCAGAACCCGCGACAAAGCACTGAATACCGACACCAAGATTGTCAACAGTCGTTTTTTCAACAACGATGTGGAGCAGGTTCCCAAAATTGCCTTGACAGTTGGGGTGGGAACCATCATGGATGCCCAGGAGGTACTTATTTTGGTAACTGGACACAACAAGGCCAGGGCACTTCACAAGGCGGTTGAAGGAGCCATTAACCACATGTGGACCATTTCGGCTTTGCAGCTTCATTCTCATGGGATGATTGTCTGTGACGAAGATGCGACCATCGAACTGAAAGTCGGAACCTACAAGTATTTCAAAGAGATTGAAAAAGAGAACATTGATCCTGAGACAGTATGGATCAATAGCAAGAATACCTGCTGGTAAGAGTAAGGATAAAGTAAAAAGGTTAAAGGGAGAAGCTGATCTAACTTTAACCTTTAACCTTTAACCTTTAACCTTACTACTTTAACCTTATTACTTTAACCTTTATCCTTTCTCACCGTTGTCCCAGCGTTGCAACCAGAACTGCCTTGATGGTATGCATTCTGTTTTCGGCCTGATCAAAAACGATAGAGGCTTCACTTTCAAATACCTCCTCTGTAACCTCCATGGATTCTATGCCATACTTCTGAAAAATCTCTTCACCTGTTTTTGTTTCCCGGTTGTGGTAGGCCGGAAGACAATGCAGGAATTTCACAGCGGGATTCCCTGTCAGTGCCATAACCTTTGCATTGACCTGGTATGGCATCAATAGTTCAATCCGCTCCTGCCAGACAGCTGCAGATTCACCCATGGAGACCCACACGTCTGTATAGATGAAATCACAATCCCTCACTGCCTCTTCCAGGTTTTCCGTTACATGGATATTTCCTCCGGTTTGGGAAGCAATAACCCGACAGGTTTCCTGAAGCTCTGCTGAGGGTTGGAACTTCGAAGGAGCCGCGGCCCTGAAATCCATGCCCATTTTTGCCGCCCCAACCATCAGTGAATTGCCCATGTTGTTTCTGGCGTCCCCGAGGTAGGCAAATTTTATCTTGTCCAGTGGCTTGTTTGAATGTTCCCGCATGGTAAGCAGATCAGCCAGGATCTGCGTCGGGTGGAATTCGTCTGTCAGGCCGTTCCAGACGGGTACTCCTGCGTGTTTGGCGAGTGTTTCAACCAGTGGCTGACCAAATCCACGGTATTGAATTCCGTCATACATTCTTCCCAGTACCCTGGCAGTGTCCTTCATCGACTCCTTGGAGCCAATCTGAGATCCAGTTGGGCCCAGGTAGGTGACATGCGCTCCCTGGTCATAGGCAGCTACTTCAAAGGCACAGCGCGTCCTGGTGGAAGATTTTTCAAAGATCAGCGCTATATTTTTGCCCGTCAGAACAGGCTCTTCTGTTCCAGTCTTTTTGGCCCATTTTAATTCGGCTGCAAGGTCAAGCAGATATTTGATTTCAAATGGTTGAAAATCAAGAAGTTTTAGAAAATTTCTGTGGTAGAGCAGGTTCGACATGTGGTATTTCTTGTTTAATAATACATGGTAATTTTTGATCCGTAACTTTTATCTTCCAGTTTGGAAGCCTCCGTGATGATACTTTTTACTCCTCCGTTTTCTACGAATTTCATGGCTGCCACAATTTTTGGGGCCATACTGCCTTCGCCAAAGGTGCCCATTTCAAGGTACTTCCGGGTATCCGAGTAATCCAGAAACTCTAATTTTTCCTGGGTGGGTAGGCCGAAATCCTTGTAAATGAAGGAGACATCCGTCAAAATATAAAATTCATCAGCTTTCACCCCTGAGGCCAATACCGCTGATGCGAGATCTTTGTCAATCACCGCATCCACTGTTCGGATGTTTTTTTCACTGTCAATGAATACCGGTATACCTCCACCCCCACAGGTGATTACGATATTCCCCTTTCTGGCCATTTCTTCAATCACCTGGAGGTTCATTATTTTGGTGGGAGTGGGGGAGGGTACTACCCGTCTCCATCCGTCTCCATTTTTTTTACTCTCCTTGAATTTCCATCCTTTGGCCTCTTCAAGGGATTTGGCCTGTTCTGCACTGTAGGTGGCACCGATTCGTTTGGTCGGATTTTGGAAGGCTTGGTCATTCGGATCTACCTCCACCATCCCAACCAGGGTGACTACATTCTTTTCAATCTGGTATTTATTGAGGACATTCCGGAAGATTCTTTCGATCATGTAGCCGATACCACCCTGTGAATCCGCCACACAGATGTCCAAAGGCATCTGTGCAATGCCATATACTTGTTCACCAGCATCATTGCGCATCAAAATATTGCCAACCTGGGGTCCGTTGCCATGTGTAACGATCAGATCGTATCCCTCTCTTACCAGGAAGAGCAGGTTTTCGATGGTCTCTGTTGTATGGAGTTCCTGCTCTTCAATAGTCCCTTTTTCGTTGTCGCGCAACAAAGCGTTGCCTCCGAGGGCAACGACAGCCATTTTTTTCATTTTCCCAATTGAGTTCCGGTTTGAACAGAACGAAGATAAGGAGTGTTTTCAGAGCAATACATGACAAATATCGTCAATGCCGCTGGTCGTACTCCTTTATTTTCTGAATGATCTGTTCTTCTGCCTGGTCGTACATTTCCCGGATAAAATCATCGTTGAATGGCATGGTGCGTTCTTCAAACTGCATATCTTCCAATCTGTCCAGCAATCTTTCTTTAACCGTTTTCAGATCTTTACCATAGATATGGAAAGAATCGGCCTGCCAGTTCATCCTTCCCAGCCTGACCGTCTTGCCTGTTTTCTCCGCGACTCCAGCTGCAATTACCTCCTTGCTGAACTGGATGAATCCGAACATGTTCATGAAATTGGCACCCCAGGCATCGTTGCTTCTGAAACGCACGTTGCAGTTCAACCAATAGATTCCCTCTTCGTCTACCAATATCCGGTACCACAGGGATTGCAGGCATGGTGGGTCGAAGCAATCATTGTCGATGTCCGGCATCCAGGTTATCATTTGTGCTTGTCGGGTGAAGGGTTGTTTGGCCAGTTTTTCAATGACCGACTGAATTTGATCCACCTTGATCTTTCCTGCTTCCTGCGATTTGCCATCAATCAGCTCCTTCCATACACCGTAATTTTTCAGACGTCCGTGATAGGTATATTCCCAACGCTTGTCGCTTTCGTCATTCATGTTCTTGGTCCAGTGGTCCTTGTACCCTTTGAGCTCCATCACATACTCCTTCAGCTCTTCGATCCCTCCCGGGAAGGCCATGTGGATCATTGGATCCGTTTCCGGCTCCTCGATGGTAATGTTGATGGTACAATCCATACTCTCCGGATCTTCAGGCTTGTCGTACTGTGTCTTGAATCGGGTTCCTTTTTCGTATACTGCGATAATGGCCGCTTCATAGGCTTCTGCCAATGTTTTTGCGGTAATGGTGATGACTGGAATATTCTTCATGCTGGTATGGTTTTATTGTTGGGTGATGGAAGATGTGAATTTGGCATTTTTTAAAAGATTTTTCAATTGTCAGCCTCGATAAATGCGAGAATTGTTCGCTGCCAACAAATGACTTTTTTTTGGTTATTCTGGTACTTTAAGTAAAATTTTCAGATGTTTCCCCGGCTCAGATTCAAGTAATTCAAATCCGCGCTGAGCATCCTTCAGATCCAGTATTCCGGTTATCATACTTTCCGGATGAATGATTTTTCTATCCAGGGCATCGATTGCTTTTGCAAACTCACCATGACTTACCCTCGAAGAGACAATCCTTGCCTCTTTCCAGATCAGCTCTTTCATTAAGATTTCAGCAGGGTGGTCTCCCAACCCCAGGACACATACGGTTCCTCCACCCTTGATGGCATTGATGCAGGTTCTTACCGGATTCATGCGTCCTTCCACCGTTACTTCGTGGCCAACAGCCTCAAATGCAACATCGACGCCCCGGTTGTTGGTGAGTGTTTTAATAAAAGCGACAGGATCCGTCAGGGTTGTATTGACCGTTATCAGGTCTGGGAAGGCTGAAGTGGCAATGGCAAGCCTTTCGTCGAGAATATCAGCAAGAATGACTCTTCCCCTGGTGATGGTTTTGGCGGCATGAAGAATTGCCTGTCCAACCTTTCCAGCCCCCATGATCAGGATATCATCCTGCTCTTTTATGCCGGCCCTTGCAGAGGCATGAAAGCCAATCGAAAGTATTTCAATCAATGCGGCGACTTCATCTGAAATATGGCTGGGGACCTTAAATACCGTATGAACAGGGGCCGCTACATATTGCGCAAATCCCCCATTGAGGTCAATCCCGATCAGTTTCAATGCAATACAGGCAGGAAAGTGGCCAGCTTTGCAGGCAGCACAAGTTCCACACCAAAGGATGGGATCAACGGTTACCTTGTCGCCGGGCTGAAGGTGTTCAACCTGGCTCCCAACCCCCTCAATTACCCCTGCAAATTCGTGTCCGGGAATGAGTGGTAGTTTGGTACGTGGATGGAATTCTCCCTTGAAAATATGCTGGTCGGATCCGCAAATACTTGCATATCTTACTTTGACCAGCACCTCATTTTCATTGATCTTGGGTTTTTCAACCTCTTCCAGGGCAATAATGCCGTAATTTCCAATTAAAGCTGCTTGCATTTGATTCTTTGTGTTACTTGAAAAGATTTTTATTGGGTTCGCTACCCATTGTAAATTCGAGGATCCCTCCATCGGCGATCTCCTGGTAAGTGATCCAGGGACGATCCAACGATGTGCCATTGAGCTTCACCTCCTGGATGTATTTGTTCACGACAGAGGCCAGCGGGGCTTTCATTGTAAAGTATTTTCCTTGTTTTAAGGCTATTCTGGCCTCCTGAACCAATGGTGAACCGAGTTGGTATTTCAGGTCAGCGGGATTGACCGGGTAGAACCCCATGGCACTGAACAGGTACCAGGCTGACATCTGACCGCAATCCTCGTTGCCACAGAGCCCGTTTACCTTATCGGAATACATTTCAGTCTGGATTTTGCGGTTCAGCTCCTGGGTACGCCAGGCTCTGCCTGCATAATTGAAAAGATAGGTGGTATGGTGACCCGGCTCATTGCCATGGGCATAGGCGCCAATTAGCCCTGAAATATCGGCAGAGGCCTTTTCCCCTTTAACCCCTTGTTCAACAAGGAACAGCGAATCCAACTTGTCTGCAAAGGGCACTTTCCCGCCAAGTAGTCCGATCAATCCATCCACATTCTGGGGGACCAGCCACAGGTATTGCCAGCCATTGCCCTCGGTATAGTCACTGCCTTCGTGGCTGGAGTAGGCCGGGTCGAAAGGAGCTGTCCACTGGCCGTTGCTCAGTTTGCCCCGCATAAATCGGGTTTCGGGATCAAAATATTGTTTGAAGCTTTCGGCCCGTTTGCGGAAGTAAGCAGCATCTTCGGTTTTGCCCAATTTGCTGGCAACAGCAGCAACACTCCAGTCATCGATGGCCAC
>CAZVTL010000024.1:0-8252 GCA_964630075.1 uncultured Tangfeifania sp. | reverse complement strand
TTTTGTTTTTTCAAAATCCCAGTCTGGCAGGGAGTGATCCAGGTTTTCCAATGCATTTTTGGCGCTCACCGATGATATCCCAACTTTCGCCATCACCTGAGCCTCATCGAATTGGAATACTCCGACCGTACAGTTCTCTCCACCTACCTGTGTTACTTCAGATTTTGCAATGGGCTTTGAAAACCGGACCGCGAAATAGAGCTGCTGATCGGCTGCCCAGCCATGCGACAAGCGGGAGCCGGTAACCAACATATTGTCCACTTTTTTCAAGGATGTTTGGTATGGTTTGTCCCAGTTGATGGCAAATCCAAGGTTAACAATCAGACTGTTCCCGGCTCCTTTTGGGAAGGTATACCGGTGAAGTCCTGCCCGCTCCGTGACGGTTAATTCGGTCTTGATATTGTTGTTCTTAAAGGTGACTGCATAGTATCCCGGAAGGGCAGTCTCTTGTTGGTGGCTGAATTTCCCGGCGTAGCGCAAAACAAAATCCGCATTCTTTTCACCATCCGAAAAGGTTACCGCTGAAGCAACCGGCAAGAAAGAGACATCCGCAAGATCGCCAATACCGGTTCCGCTCAAATGGGTATGACTGAAACCCGCTATGACACTGTCGGAATAGTGGTAGCCTGAACACCAGTCCCATCCATTTGTGCCATTGTCCGGACTCAGTTGAATCTGTCCAAAAGGGAAGGCTGCACCAGGGTAGGTATGGCCATGGTCTGAGGTGCCGATCAGTGGGTTCACACTGCTTGTCAGCCGGGTAGATTTCTCTGGGCTACAATTAATTGCCAATCCTGCCAGTAGCAATAAAAATAGGGAGTTCAAGTTCATTTGCCGAAAATTTAGATTGTTTGGAAGTGTTGGACTGTCCAGATAGATTCTCAGCCAAATGTAACAAATCATCCATTCTCTTCGCAACTGTTTCCTTTTAAAAAGCGGAAGTAAATGCAAAATTTTCATGAAAAACAGCATTCATTTGACTTCAGAAGGAAGAAAGATTCCGCGCAGGAATTAAAACCCCTCGCACCAAGGCCAGGCAACCAATAGGGATTTCGGCCTCTTCTGCCACTTATTTTGGGGTTTTCGTTCACTTTGTTGGATTTAATCCTAAATTTGACTTTTCTAAATAATTGGGTAATGGCTCAGCAAAAGATTGATAATCAACAGAAACCTATAGCTCCCAAAACTGGCAACGGGGGTAAGGGAACGAAACATTCCCGTTGGGAGAAGATTCGTGGGGTGCTTGGGCTTCTCCTCTTCTTCTTTACCCTCTACCTGCTTGTTTCCTTCATCTCCTTTTTGCTCCAGGAGGGGGCAGATGCAAGCCACCTGGATGTTTCAATCAAGGAGCTTATTACCAATCCATCGATCAAAATTGAGAATTCAGGAGGGAAATGGGGAGCAGTCCTCGCCAACTGGTTTATCAACAAAGGATTTGGATTTGGCTCCTTTGGAATTCTCTATCTCTTTCTGGTACTTTCCATGCGTCTGGCCAAAATTGGAAAAATGTCGATGCCCAGGAACTTTGGTTATGGGATCTTTCTAATTGTTTGGTTTTCGATCACACTTGCATTTTCACTTGCCTACTTCTACAGAAATTCGCCCATTCTGCCAGGAGGTGCCTATGGCTTTTTGATGGCACAACACCTCAACTCGGTTGTCGGAAAACTGGGTACTTTTTTTATATTGCTGGGATCCATCCTGATTGTGGTGATTGTTGCCTTCGATGATGCCTGGGGAGCCATCCAGCGAATGTTGTCCTACCGGGGAAGGCCCAAGAAGATGGAGGTGCCACTGATTACCAATGAGCCATTTGTGGCTGCTCAGCCGCCCAAGACCCTGGAGAAGGACCGCTCCTTTTCTAAGGTTGCTGATGACGATGAGGTGAAGATCGTCTATGCAGAGCCGGAGGATGACTCGATTGAGCTTGAAATGGGAGAGGTGTTTGTAGATGAGGAGCCCTATCAGATTCCTCCCATTATTCCTGTCCAGGCTGCTGAAGTGACTATTCCAAGACCAGAGTTGTACGATGAGGAGGAGGAAATCCCAGAGGCAGATTATGACCCGACACTGGATCTTTCACGGTATATTTTCCCATCCATCGACCTGCTCGAAGAGCGGGCTACCGGCAACCCCCAGGTGACGAACGACGAATTGATGGCCAACAAGAACAAGATTCTCCAGACCCTGAAGAACTATAGTATTGAAATCGAGAAAATCAGGGCAACCACCGGTCCAACCGTTACCCTTTATGAAATTGTACCGGCTGCAGGTGTGCGAATCTCAAAAATTAAAAACCTGGAGGACGACATTGCGCTCAGTTTGTCAGCCTTGGGCATTCGCATCATTGCCCCAATGCCGGGGAAGGGAACTGTCGGTATAGAGGTTCCAAACAACAAACCGGAGGTGGTTTCGATGCGCTCGTTGATCGCCTCCAAGGTTTTCCAGGAGACTGATTATGAACTTCCGCTCGCACTCGGTAAGACCATCTCCAACGAAACTTTTGTGGTCGATCTTACCAAGATGCCGCATATTCTCGTAGCCGGAGCCACCGGGCAGGGGAAATCGGTGGGTTTGAATGCCATCATCTCTTCTCTTTTGTACAAAAAACATCCTTCACAGCTCAAATTTGTCTTCATTGATCCCAAGAAAGTGGAGTTGAATCTCTATTCCGTGATTGAAAAGCATTTTCTGGCCAAGATGGAGGGGATGGAAGACTCCATCATTACGGATGTTCAACAGGTGAAGGATACCCTCAATTCGCTGATCATCGAGATGGAACGCCGGTATGATCTGTTGAAAATTGCCCAGACCAGGAATGTAAAGGAGTACAATGTCAAATTTATCTCCAGGCGTCTAAATCCAAACAAGGGACACCGGTATCTTCCATACATCGTGGTGGTGGTGGATGAATTTGCTGATTTGATCATGACTGCCGGGAAGGAGATCGAGTTGCCGATTGCCCGGATTGCCCAGTTGGCACGTGCCGTGGGAATCCATATGATCATCGCAACCCAGCGTCCTTCAATCAACATCATTACCGGTGTGATCAAGGCCAACTTCCCAACCCGTATTGCCTTCAAAGTAGCATCCATGGTCGATTCACGGACCATCCTCGACACCCCTGGGGCCAATCAGCTGATCGGCAGGGGGGACATGCTTGTCTCTATCGGAAACGTGCTTACCAGGATTCAATGTGCATTTGTAGATACTCCTGAAGTGGAAGCCATCGCCAATTTTATCGGGAAACAACCCGGATATCCAACTGCATGGGCACTTCCGGAATACAGAAGTGACGGTTCCGACAATTCTGATGAGGTCGATCTGAAGAACAGGGATGAGCTTTTTGATGATGCTGCAAGAATCGTTGTATTAAACCAAACAGGTTCTACTTCGTCTATTCAAAGGAAGTTCTCGATAGGATACAACAGGGCCGGAAGAATCATGGACCAGCTGGAGGCAGCCGGAATAGTTGGCGTGAATGCCGGAAGTAAAGCCAGGGAAGTATTGATCCAGGACGAAGGAACTTTGGAACAGATTTTGCGGAGACTTCCACAGTAAGGAAGGTTAAAGTATAAAGGTTAAAGGGAAAAGGTTCAATTGGTGTTTTTTTGAGATGATGAACCAGAGGCTATTGGCCAAAGGCCGGTGGCTTAATTTATAAATTTAATAAGGAAGAATGAAAAAATTAGTGTTTGCTATTGCCGCTTTATGGATAGCCACAGGTGTGATGGCTCAACAAGATCCTAAAGCCAGGGAGGTACTGGATAAATTGTCGCAGACTACAAAAAGTTATAAAACCATTCAGATCGAATTCTCCTTTACACTCGAGAACAAAAAGAACAATGTGAACCAGACCAACGAGGGTGTATTGGCACTGAAAGGGAAAAGATACCGTTTGCATATGCCGGTCTTCGGTATGGAAGTTTTTTGTGACGGAACCAGCACATGGAGTTATCTCACAGAGGGCAAGGAGTGCAATATTTCTGGAGTAGAGGAGGATGCCGACGGGACATTGAGCCCGGCGAATATCTTTACAATTTACGAAAAGGGGTATAACTATACCTACATTGGTGAGGAGAGCCTGGCCGGCAAATCAGTACAGGTACTTGACCTCTTCCCGGTAGACAAGTCGAAAGAACTGGTAAAGGTTCGGATGTATGTAGACAAGGTGAAATCTCAGATTGCAAAAGCCCAGACCTACAACAAGGATGGAAATACCTACATACTGCTTCTCAAGAGTATGAAGACGAACATAGACCTTAAGGATGATTATTTCGTTTTCGACAAGGCCAAATACCCAGGGGTTGTGGTGAACGACATGAGGTAGCGGGTCTGTGGCAGAGTGTATGCGGCAGGAAGGAGGCTTGGCCTCCTTCCTGCTTATTTTTCCTTCTTCTCCTTTTTTTGGTGCATCATCTGTTCAACTGACGCAATTTCAATAAAGGAGGTTCCGCCACCAACGCCAAAGTTGCCACCAACATAGACGACCGTATCATTTTCCTGGATCAATCGCCTTTCGACCAAATCGAGCAGGGAGGTTTCAACCAGCTTGTACTTGTTTTTCCTGACAACAATCTCGCTTGGATATACCCCGTAAGAGAGTGCGAGCTCACGTTTGACCCTTCCATTGTGGCATTTGGCAAATACAGGCCGCGGACTTCTGAAAGCCGAGATGTACCTTGCAATTTTCCCCGTAAGCGTATCTGTAATGATGGCCGCAACCTTCAGCTCATTTCCCGACATTACTGCAGCTTCTGCCAGAAAGGCGGAAACTTCGTTCTCAAGCCTGGGTACAGGCAGATCATTTCGTTTGTCCTTGCTGGATTCAACTTCGAGTGCCACACGCGACATCAACTGAACCGCCTCTACCGGATACTGGCCGTAAGCGGTTTCACCGGATAGCATCACCGCATCGGTTCGGTCATAGATCGCCGTAGCCACATCGCTAACCTCCGCGCGGGTTGGTCTGGGGTTACTGATCATGGTGTGCAGCATTTGGGTGGCAATGATAACCGGCTTTTTCCGTTCCACACACTTGCGAATGAGTTTTCGCTGGATCGCTGGAATTTTTTCGGCAGCTATTTCAATTCCCAGGTCGCCCCTGGCGACCATGATTCCATAGGCATGATCGAGAATCTCGTCAATATTCTGAACGCCGTCGGTATTTTCAATTTTGGCGATAATTTTGATTTTGCTCTCCTCTTCATCCAATATTTGCTGCACTGCCTTCACGTCTTCCTTGTTTCTCACAAAAGAATGCGCGATAAAATCAAGGTTATTCGCTGCAGCCCAGCGGATAAACTGACGGTCTTTTTCGGTTAGGGAAGGAAGATTCAGGGAGATTCCGGGTACGTTTATACTCTTCCTGTTTTTGATTACTCCATCATTGCCCACGAGTGCAACCAGGCTATCCTCTCTCTTTTCCACAATGGAAAGTTCCAGTTCTCCATCATCGATCAGTACCGAACTGCCTACCGGGATGTCACGGATAAAGTTGGGGTAGTCGACCACCAGGATGCCCTCCCCGGATTGTTCCGCTCCGCATTTGATGAAGATATGTTCACCCTTTGCTATTTTTACTGGTTCCAGGATATTTTTGGTGCGGATCTCAGGTCCTTTGGTATCCACCAGAATCGCGAGGCAATCACTTACAGACCTGACGTTGTTGATGATCTTCATCGCCGACTCAGTGGTTTGATGGGCCGTATTAATTCTCACCACGTTCATTCCTGCCTTTTCGAGCGCCCTAAGAAAATCAGGTTCACAATTCTTGTCAGAGATGGTGGCAACTATTTTGGTAAGCTTGATTCTGTTCATATTCTGCATATTTGATTCGTTGTCGGTTGACTTATAAAGTATTCAAAAGCATCTTCATCCCAAATCAGGTTTCAAAAAACTTTCAATACCCAATCGATAGGAGTCCAACCCAAAGCCCATGATACTTCCCTTGCATACAGCTCCAATGATCGATTCATGTCTGAATGACTCTCTGGTGAGGATATTGGAGATATGAACCTCAACCACAGGGGTGGATACCCCCGCTATGGCATCCCGAATGGCCACGGAGGTATGGGTATATGCGCCGGCATTCAATACAATTCCATCTGAACTGAACCCAATTTGGTGCAAGTGGCCGACGATTTCGCCCTCTACATTCGACTGAAAATATTCCAGTTCGATGTGGGGGTAGTGAAGTCTGATTTTATTCAACCAATCTTCAAAAGTACTATCCCCATAGATGCCTTTCTCACGTCTGCCAAGCAAATTTAGGTTGGGTCCATTAACAATATTGATCTTCATCTCGTACTAATTTTGTGTGGTGCAGGAGTTATTCAAATTGATTCCAACTGTATCTTAAATGTTTCATTAAAATCCACTCTTCCTGAAGATTCACCGCGATCAATCGGCCGTTTTTTTCCCGGGGGAGTTTTCAGAAACCTGGAACAAGTTTTATTGCTTGTTTCAGCAAACAAAAATGGATATTATTTGTTTCTAATCAAAAATAGCGTTATGAACTGGCAAGAAAGCAAAAAAGGGTATGAAACCTTTTTGAGACTGGAAAAATCACTCTCTCAAAATTCAGTGAGTGCATATGTGAACGATATCAACAAACTTATCTCTTTTTTTGAAGAATTTTATCCAAATCTGACCCCTCTTGAAATAAAACTGGCACATTTGAGAAAATTTGTAGAATGGATGAGCCTCAAAGGGGTAAGTCCAAGGACACAAGCAAGATCAATTTCCGGAATCAAGTCATTTTACAAGTTTCTACTGATCGAGGAGGTGATTGAGAATGATCCAACTACCTTGCTCGAATCTCCCAAGGTAGGCAGAAAGTTGCCAGATGTACTTACCGACGAAGAGATTAACCAGCTTATCGAGGCCGTCGACAATTCAAAACCGGAGGGTACCCGGAACAGAGCAATCCTTGAAACACTTTACAGCTGTGGATTGAGGGTTTCTGAACTTGTAAATCTAAGGATATCCAATCTCCATTTTGAACAGGAGTTTATCAAAGTCGCCGGAAAAGGAGAGAAGGAGCGATTGGTTCCAATCAGCAAAAAAGCCATTGACGAGATCAAAAAATACATTGCTGGTTACAGGAAAAAAATTAAGATAGATAGATCAAGTGAAAATATCCTGTTTCTGAACCGCAGGGGTAGAAAACTTAGCAGGGTAATGATTTTCACCATTATCAAAAGCCTGGCGGAGAAGATAAAACTTGATAAGAGCATCAGTCCGCATACATTCAGGCACTCTTTTGCATCTGCTTTGGTCAAGGGAGGGGCCGATCTGCGGGCGGTACAGGAGATGCTGGGGCATGAGTCCATTCTCACCACAGAGATTTATACCCATCTTGACAAGGAATTCCTCAAGGATACAGTAAACAAGTTTCATCCAAGGTCATAGTTTTAGTAGTTTTTTTAGAAGCTGATGCAGGGCGTAGTTTGTAACTACGCCCTTTTCTATGGTGTTGAATCAAAAAACATTAATTCATCGTTAAGTTTTGTCTCATGAAACCGAGTTCGGGAATTGGCTGCTGTTTTTTCGATAACTTTGCCATGGAAGTTTTTTATAATTATCTAAAATTACCCGAAGTGGATCAACAAGCTATTACACTAAACGATGTAATTCAAAAAAGCCATCCCGAGGTTTTTGAGTTACTTTCCAGCAGGGGAAAAAACATTTTCTTTCCCAAATTGGGTATTCTTGCACAATCGGCACAGGCGAAGGGGAAAGAGATCAATGCTACCATTGGGGAAGCCGTTGAGGACAACGGTCATCCGATGCATTTGAAGGAGTTGGGTCAGTTGGTCAACCTGCCTGATTCTGCCGTTTTCCCTTATGCACCAAGTTTTGGGAAGCCTGATTTAAGGAATACCTGGAAAGGTTTTATATACAAAAAGAACCCTTCCCTGGGTGAGACCCCTATCAGCCTGCCTATTGCGACCAATGGCATTACCCACGGAATTAGCATCTCTTCCTACCTCTTTGTTGACGAGGGAGATTCCGTAATTGTACCAGATCTTTACTGGGAAAATTATGCCCTGATATTTGAGAACAACTACCTTGGAAATATAGATACTTTTCCCCTGTTTGCCGAAGGAGGTTTCAATTTTGATGGGTTGAAACAAAAGATGGAGCAATCATCCGGAAAAATTATACTGGTTTTAAACTTTCCCAATAATCCTTCAGGATACACCCCCTTGGTGGGTGAGATCGACCGCATAGTAGAAATAATAGCTGCA
>CAZVTL010000023.1:0-26204 GCA_964630075.1 uncultured Tangfeifania sp. | reverse complement strand
ATTGAATTAACCAAAACCCTCTCAGTACTAATATATACATCTCCCGATACTTTTCTTCCTTCACAGTAATCAAAGGTTATAACATCTGTAAAATAATCATGGTCTAGAAACTGCTTGTTCATACCAAGCAAAAAATCATCGCTGCAAAAAATAAAATTAAGCTCACCCAATAACAATTTGTGGATGCGTAGTTGTGATTTTAAAACTTTGTTCAATGCATCACAATCCATCAATGGCAATACCACATCTTCCTCAAAATAACCTATGCTCATATAATAAAAATATCATATCATCAATGACTTGGCTAAATAATCAGCCAGTAAAAAATCTCCCTTCCTTGGAACAACCAAATCACCATTGCAATGAAAATGGTTCTGTTTAATCAAAGCATCCAGATTCTTCTCAAAATGTTTAAATATGAAATTGTCAAATCTTCCTTCCACAAATGTATAGGATAATCCTAAGAAAGTTCTCAACCGAAGAATAACATATTCATTATATAACTGGATATCAGTCAACTTCTCAATTTCATGTACAAAAGTATCGTGCATACTATCTCTAATGTACTTCTTAATGTTACTATGATTCCACTGCCTTGAAAACAAATTGTAACTATGCGCTGTCACTCCAATCCCCAAATAGACATCTTGATTCCAATAAGACAAGTTATGTTGTGAAATATAGCCCGGTTTGGCATAATTACTTACCTCATATTGTTTGAAACCATTTCTCTCGCAAAAATCATCAATTAACTTATATTGATTCAAAAAAAAAGACTCACTGGTTTCTAAAATTTTTCCATTCCTAATTTTCCAATAAAGCTGGGAATTTTTAGAAACTGTCAAGCAATAGGCCGAAATATGTTTAATATCAAAATCTAACAATTCGGATAAGGCCTCTTTTAAAACTCTATCACCAATCTCAGGAACTGAATAAATTAAATCCACTGAAAGATTTTCAAATCTAGAGTTATCTATATCTTTTAATGCTTTAATTATTAAGTCCTTAGAATGATGTCTGTTATACTTCTTTAAAACATCGTCCTCCAAAAATTGAATTCCAAGACTTATTCTGTTAAACCCAACTTTCAACAACAAATCCAAATATTTTCGATCAATATTTTCTGGATTGCACTCGATTGTTATTTCACCCTTAACATCTACATCAAAACTCGACAAAATAGTATTAAAAATCCTCTCTAAATGAAAATCTGACAACAATGAAGGTGTTCCTCCTCCAAAATATATTGTATTAACTTTATTTTCAAGTATATAACTCTTCCTTGCTACTATTTCTCTACATACCGCTTCAACATAATCATCCAACAAATAAAGCTGATTTCCTGAGAAAAAATCACAATAAAGACACTTTTCAGTACAAAAAGGAATATGAATATACAAACCTGCCATCAATGAATTGGAATCTTATTGATTCGAATTGAATGTCGTCCACCCTCAAAATCAGTTTTCAAAAATATTTTTACAATTTCAATAGCTTCCTCCACAGTAATAAAACGAGCAGGCAAGGAACAAATATTAGCGTTATTGTGGGATTTGGCCAATTCAGCTGTCTCCTTATTCCAACATATTGCTGATCGAATACCCTGGTGTTTATTCACTGTCATGTTGATTCCATTGCCAGAACCACAAACAACTATACCCACCAAATTTTTATCATTTTCCACAGCAGTTGCCAAAGGATGAGCATAATCAGGATAATCACAACTATCCCCTGTAAAACAACCATAATCAGTTATTTCATAATTTAGATTTTCTAAAAATCCAATAATCTCATTTTTTAAACCAAATCCGGCATGATCTGAAGCCAATGCAATTTTTGTCATAATATATTTGTGAAAAACGAAACATAAACTGTTGATAATTGTTTATAAATTTATTCTCTATCCTTAAAACCAATTTTTAATCACTTCCGCAATAATTTAAATGAAAAATATAACAATTAATAACCTAAAGAAAAGAAGAAATTGATCTAAATCAGAAATAAAAATTCTCCAAATATCTAAAATAAACATCCTGTTAATATCAACGTATTTAACATATTTTCAATAATTTATTGCGTTGATAAGATAGGAGTAACTATTTAAAAAATATAAATAAGTACAAATTTAGTTTATTATTAACAGTATTAACAGCATATATACAAATTCAAAATTCATTAAGTATAAAATCAATTCTAATAATAATTGTTTGTTAATATTTTGGAATTCCCTATTCCAAGATGGTTATCAAATGATCCAACATAATTTTTTTAATGATACCTACTGAAAAATTTAAAACAAATCTTAAGGTGCTATTGGTTGAAGATAATTTACTGAATCAAAAGCTGATGAATATTAATTTGTCAAAATTGCAATGTGTTGTTACATTGGCCAACAATGGACTTGAAGGTGTTGAATGGTACAAAAAACAAATTTTTGATGTCATTCTAATGGATTTAATGATGCCGGTTATGGATGGATTTGAGTCGGCAAGGGAGATAAGAAAGATTGAAAAAGAAGAAAATAGAAGTTTTACACCCATCATTGCTTTTACAGCCAATACATTGAACAATGATTTTAACAAATGCATTGAAAATGGAATGAATTATCTCATGGAAAAACCATTCAGTGCCTACAAGTTTATTGAAATAATCGAATCATTGGAACACTAACTTCCATTTTTTAAATTATAACAGCTAAAATTTTATTGCAATCTTTGGTCAACCCCCAAAAGAGTTGATGTTAATTATCTTTTATTGAAGCGCTCGATGGGTATCTAAAGGAGGATTAATTTCTAACTTTGCGTTGTACATCGTAATATAAAAATCAAAGCAAACTTTTTTGTTTCAATTTCATTAAATGGGAGAATTTGTAGATTTAAGAAATCTTGGAAATGGTGATGTTGAAAAGGAGTTGGATTGTCAATTGAGACCGTTGAGATTTGCTGATTTTGCTGGTCAAACAAAAATATTGGATAACATACAGGTTTTTGTACAAGCAGCAATCATGCGGGGAGAATCATTGGATCATGTTTTATTGCATGGTCCTCCAGGATTGGGCAAGACCACACTATCAAACATCATTGCAAGTGAGTTGGGAGTAAAGTTAAAATTGACCTCAGGACCTGTATTGGACAAACCTGGTGATTTGGCTGGATTGTTGACAAATCTCGAAAAAAATGATGTTCTGTTTATTGATGAAATACACCGATTGAGTCCCGTGGTGGAAGAGTATTTGTATTCAGCCATGGAAGATTTTAGAATTGATATTTTAATAGACAAGGGTCCCAGCGCGCGTTCCATTCAATTGGAGTTAAATCCATTTACACTGATTGGTGCCACTACCAGAAGTGGTTTGCTTACACGGCCGTTAAGGGCAAGATTTGGAATTACCTGTCATTTGGAATATTATGATGTTGAAGTACTGACAGAAATTGTAAAACGATCTGCAAGAATTTTGGAAGTTGGAATTGAAGAGGATGCAGCATATGAAATTGCCCGAAGAAGCAGAGGTACTCCCAGAATAGTAAATTCTCTACTGAAAAGGGTTAGGGATTTTGCCATGGTCAAAGGAAACGGGAAAATAGATATTGAGATTACCAAATATTCACTGGAAGCTCTAAACATTGATCAATTTGGTTTGGATGAAATGGACAATAAAATATTGTCCACCATCATTGATAAATTTAAAGGGGGACCAGTTGGAATTTCCACAATCTCTACAGCAGTGGGGGAAGATTCAGGCACAATTGAAGAAGTTTATGAACCTTTTCTTATCAAAGAGGGATTCATAAAACGTACTCCAAGGGGAAGGGAAGTTACAGAATTGGCTTACCACCATCTGGGCAAAAAGAGTAGCAGTACAAATGGATTGACTCTCTTTTAATTATCTCTTTTTATAATTTTAATTTCAAATATTTTAGGCCAAAGTTTTCCTGTAACATAAATTTTATCTGTAACTTGATTCCAGGCAATGCCATTCAAAACATCCAATTGTTCCCGTTGGTTTTGCAATATTGTTCCTGAAAGACCAGTAAGGTCAATTTCTCCTTTTACTTTACCTGTTTGAGAATCTATTATTACAATTATTTCGGACTGCCAGATATTTGCCCAAATATCGCCCTTTATGTATTCTAATTCATTGATATTTTTTATGATATTCAAATCATTGCTAACTTGTATATATCTCTCTTCCCTGTATGTATCGGGATTTATAAAATAGATTTTTTCAGTACCATCACTCATGATCAATGACTGACCATCATTGGTCAAACCCCACCCCTCATTGGAATTATATTTCCAGGTATTCAGTAGTTTCGCAGAAGATAGGTCATAGACAAAACCAATTCTATTTTTGTAGGTTAACTGGTAGATTTTATTATTTAAAATTGTTATTCCTTCAGCAAAGTATTTATTTTCAAGTTTGTATATTGTTTGAGTCTTGGCATTTTTTAGGTCATGACGATAGATGGCAGAGGTACCTTCTTGTCCAGTTCCCTCGTACAGCATGTTGTTGTGAAATTCAAAACCTTGAGTAAAAAAATTCATATCGTGGGCATATTCAGCCACAATTTGGTAGGAATATTTTGTTGGTTTGGTGTTTGACAGGACATAAAATTCCTCGTAATTATCCCCGGAAATACCATCTTGCCGGTACACGGATGATCTGACAATATGCTTCCCTACTCCAAAATCAAGTGTTTTAACGACTAAAGAGTTTGTCAAACTCTGTGAGGTTTGAATTACTTTTCCATCAATTGACAATTCTATTTTATCAAGTTTTCCCTCTTTTAGTTTTGTTTGAAAGTTGATTTTAAGCTCTTCTCCCAGTCTTAAGCTCTTCTTTGCTGGTTCAATTTGTATAGCCGTAACAGGTTTTCTTGAATGGCTGCTGGATTGGGTACAATTCAGGAAAAAGGTTAAGACAAACAGGAGAGAAAAGGGAACCAAGGTCAATCTGGTATTCATTGTAATAAAATTTTCATCAAATTTAGAATCTTATTTTGTACTGACAGCCATCCGTTGGAATCATGCCAAGAAATTTTCCATATTCTAAAATCAGTTTAATTGTTTTACATGCCATTAGTTATTCTCCACTATCTTTGTGTGATAACGGATAATTCCTCCAAAATTGAGTGTACTTAAAAAATTAGCCGGAGATACCATGATTTATGGTGTGCCAAGTATCGTTGGCCGGTTTTTGAATTTGCTTCTAACGCCTATTTATACCTATACATTTATTGAAAGTGAATATGGAATATTGGGTAATCTATTGGCATATGTAGCTTTTTTTCAGGTTCTTTTAACCTATGGAATGGAAACATCCTATTTCAGGTTTGCCAGTCGGAGTAACAAACCCAATGAGGTTTTTGGCACCTCCATGGTATCGCTATCAGTTACTTCCTTCGTCTTTGTGGTATTAATTGTGTTTTTTTCAAAGGAAATATCGGGATGGGCAGGATATTCAAATCAACACCTGTTTGTTGTTTGGATGGGTATTACGGTAGCCTTGGATGCTTTAACAGCTATACCATTTGCAAAGTTAAGGTTGGAACATCGACCGATCAAATTTGCCATTTTCAAGGTAATAAATATTGGAATAAATATTGTTTTGAATCTATTCTGGATTTTGTTATGTCCCAGGATAATAGCCAGTAATCCTGACTCAGTCCTTCGTTTTCTGTACAATCCTGAAATTGGGATTGGTTATGCGTTTCTCTCCTATTTAATAGCCTCCCTTGTAACTTTGTTGCTATTTTTACCCGATTTCGGCTATAAAAAGATTGTTTTCAAATGGGAGTTGCTAAAAGAAATGCTCAGTTACGGCTGGCCAATACTTGTAGTGGGAATTGCTGGTATGGTAACGCTCAACATTGACAAAATACTAATTCCCCAACTTATTGAAAATGGGAAGGATCCGATGTATGAAGTAGGAGTTTATGCTGCTTGCGGAAAACTTGCCATTTTAATGACATTATTCATTCAGGCTTTCAGATTTTCATTCGAGCCATTTCTGTTTTCACATTATAAGAATGAAGATTCAAAGAAGGTTTATAGCTTGATAATGAATTACTTTGTTATTTTTGGACTCCTGATTTTTATTGGTGTCATTTTTTACATAGATATTTTAAAATATTTTATCGGACCTCAGAAGTCAGGTTATCATGAAGCGTTGAAAATTGTACCATGGTTGTTGATGGGAAATCTATTTCTTGGTATCTTTTATACACAATCGCTTTGGTATAAACTTACCGACCAAACTGGATTTGGTGCTGCTTTCTCAGTTGTTGGAGGTATCATAACTTTGATTGTCAACATATTATTTATACCAAAAATTGGTTATTTGGCTTCTGCCATCGGATTTTTTGTCTCCACTCTGATCATTACCATTGTCTCGTATTTATATGGTCAAAAGTATTTTCCGGTGAATTATGATCTCAAGAAAATCGGCGCTTATTTTTTGGTAGCCGTAATGTTGTATGGGCTTGAGGCAGCTGTTTCTTTTGTAAATATTTTTGTCGATTATAGTTTTAAGACTTTGTTATTCTCTCTTTTCCTTTTGTTTATTTGGCACAACGAAAAACAGGATTTGGGTACTTTACTGCCCAAGCGATTGAATGTTGATTGAGCAGGTAAATTTGTTTCTTATCTTTGCCGATTAATAAGGTAATAAAAATAGAGTGAAGCAGTTACTGAATCGGCAATCCTGCCTGAAAAATGATGATGTTTGGCGATACGGGTACCGCTCATTATAAATTGAAAGAACAATGAAAATAAAAATTGTTAACAAGTCTCAAAATAGTCTTCCACTCTACAGTACAGCCCAATCTGCAGGAATGGATCTCAGGGCCAATTTAAATGAAGCTGTGGTTTTGAAGGCGATGGAAAGAAAATTGATTCCAACAGGTCTTTACATTCAATTGCCAGACGGATATGAGGCCCAAATTCGTCCCAGAAGCGGATTGGCAATCAACAAAGGAGTCACGGTACTAAATTCGCCAGGCACGATAGATGCCGACTACAGGGGAGAGATTAAAATTATTCTGATCAACTTGTCCAATGAAGATTTTGTTATCAATCATGGAGAGAGAATTGCACAAATGATTATTTCGGCCTACAAACAGGTGGATTGGGAAGAGGTTAATCAATTGGAGGAAAGTGACAGGGGAGATGGTGGATTTGGACATACCGGAAAGCATTAACAGTGCGAAACTTGAAAAACATGATCAAAAATTTATATTGGATTGCCCTTCTTGTTACAGTTTTTTCCTGCAAGACTCCACAGCCTTCGGTTGTGCAAGTTGTTCCTCAGGAAGAATCAAAAACGCTTTCGATGTTGACAGACGAACAGAAACAGCAATTCCAGTACCTGTTTATCGAGGGAATCAAACAAAGAACCTTGGGTAATTCTGAGGAGGCGATAAAGATTTTTTCAAGATGCCTCGAAATGGATCCATATTCTTCATCCTCTTTGTTCGAAATAGCCAACATTCATCTCTTAAAAGGTGACTACCAGAGTGCGATGATGATGCTGGAGAAGGCTGTTTCACTGGATGCTAAAAATCAATATTATCAGATTCTATTGGCAAAAATATACCAGCAGAACAAATTGTTCGAGAAGGCTGCAGATACTTTTGGTTCATTGGCCTTGCTCTATCCTGATAACAAAGAGTACCCACTTTTCAGGGCCGAAATGTTTAATATGGCAGGTAAGGCAGATGTGGCGCTTGCCTGTTACAACGAGCAGGAGAAAAAATGGGGTATTACAGAACAGATAGCCTTGGGTAAGCAAACTCTCTATTTTAAGCTGGGAAAAAAAGAAGAAGCCTACCATGAAATTGAGAATTTGATTTCCAGATACAAGGATGAGACCAAATATTATGGCTTGTTGGCAGATATGTATTTGGCCGATAGTATTATGGATAAATCATTGGAGTATTACAACAAAGTGCTTCAATTAAAACCGGATGATGGTTTTGTACAATTTTCTCTTGCAAATTACTACAGGGTCGCAGGAGAGTATTCCCGCTCATATGACCATTTGTTAAAAGGATTTAGCAATTCCAACCTTGAATTGGAACCGAAGATTCAGATGTACATGTTGCTGGCACAAGTGGAGGAGCATCCAATTACTGTGGAACAACAACTGGAGCTGATCAATATTTTAATCGATCAGTATGTAGATGACGAAAGGCCCAGGGCACTTCTTGCAGAATATTTCCTTAACAAGAAGCTTAACAAGGAAGCCAGAGAACAATTGAGGCTGGTCGTGGAAATTAACAAAGGGAATTATGCATATTGGGAGCGTTTGCTTTTCATTGACAATGATTTATCTGACTGGAAGGCACTAAGTGAAGACAGCAGGAAGGCGATTGCCTATTTTCCTGATCAGCCAATATTGTACATTCTTGATGCTGTTGCCATGTTGCAGCTTGGAAATTATCAAGAGGTTTTCGCCCTTCTTGATTCAGCAGAGTCGAATGCAACCAACAATAGCCAGGTTCTATCCCAGGTATATACCTACCGTGCTGAAGCATATTACAAGCAAAAAAAATTCGATGAGGCATACAACTGGTTCGACAAAGTTGTTAAAATTGATCCGCAAAACTACCTGGCGATGAACAATTACGCCTATTATCTATCCTTGAAGTCCATTAAATTGGATGTGGCTGAAAAACTAAGCAGTACTGTGGTTCAGAACAATCCCAACAATGCAACCTATCTTGATACCTATGCCTGGGTATTGTTTAAAAAGAAGGATTATCAATTGGCAAAATTTTACATGGAGTCAGCATTGTCCAACAGTACAGAGAACAATCCTGTACTTGAAGAGCATTATGGAGATATACTCTTTTTTCTGAATGAGAAGGATAAAGCCGTTCAACAGTGGAAAAAGTCATTAAAGATGGGCAATCCATCAAAAATCCTGAATGAAAAAATCAAATCAATAAAATATTTTGAGTCAACCGATGAGTAGCTCAAGAAGATTATTTGATTTTTCTTTCTTGTGGATTAATTGATTTTCAAGGAGTAACAGTAAAATATTTTTAGGTGAATATAAAGCATTTAATTTTCTACAATTTCTTGGTGATTCTATTTCTTTTGGTGGGATGTAAACACACCGAAAAGGTAGTCATTGAGAAGAAAGTAAAGCCTATCAGCGCAAGGCGTGTGGTGAGAATGGTCAGTGAAAATGAGTTTAAATTCAATACTTTATCGGTAAAGAGGATAAATCTGACCATGGACAATGGGGACAAGGTGTATTCACTGAGGGGCTTTTTTAAGATTAAGAGTGATAGTGTGATTCAGATTTCTGCCCAAAGGTTAACAATTCCTGTAGGCAAGCTTGAAATTGGACTAGACTCTTTTCTTGTTGTTAATCATATTGGCAAACAAGTTTATAGCGGGTCAATCCAAAAAATTGGCGCATTAATAGGTTATGATTTTGATTATCAAACCATACAATCGATTTTGAGCAATCAAATGCAATCTTTGAAGCAAGATCAGAAAGAGAATCAGTTCAAGGAATATGTTTCGGTTGTGGAGGATAATATGTATAAAATTTCCTCAATCAAGGATCGGAGGTTTAAAAAATTTGCTGACAATGATGAGCGGTTTGAGCGCTTCAAGCAGAGAAAAGATGAGCAACATCTTGTTAAACAGGATATTTATGTCGATCCTGATATTTTTGTTGTAAGGAAAGAGGTATTTCATGATTTGGATTCGGACAGAATTGTTACGATTGAATATTCTGATTTTATGGCTATTGGAGAAAAGTGGTTTCCTGGAAGATTGCATATTTTTGTATCGGGAAAAGAAAAATTTGATTTGGTAGTTGAATTATCCAAAGTTTCTATCAATGATGAGCGTGATTTTAGTTTCACGGTACCGGCAAGGTACAAGAAGGAAGAGTTGAAAAATAGTAAGATTCTTAACTGATTTATGCGCGATGATGGATGGAATTAGAATATTGTTGGTTGGGATAGTCCTTTTTGTCGGGTGTTTCTCTGCGGAGGGTCAGTCGATCAATGATTTGAGAAAGGAAAAGGAAAAGACAAGCAAGGAGATTGATTACATCAATCAGTTGTTGAAGGAGACCAATCAGAATGCCAAAACATCTATCAGCAGGGTAACCATGCTAGAAAAGGAGATTAAGTTACAAGAAAGGTTAATAAACAACATAAATTCCGAATTGTCCTATCTTGATTCCACCATCATCAGGAGTTCAAAAAATTTGGATTCACTCAATGCGGACCTTGATTTGATTAAAAGTCGCTATGCTGAAATGATCCGGTTTGCCAGGCGAAATCAGAATGCCAATAATCAGCTTTTATTTCTGCTTTCAGCAGAAGATTTTAATCAGGCCTACAAGCGTTTTACCTATTTAAAGCAGTATGCTGATTACAGGAGGCAACAGGTTGAAGAGATAAATGAGTTGCAGTCAAAGCTAGGTCAATTGGTAGATGATCTCAACCGAAGGAAAGGTGAAAAGCAACAGCTTCTTTCCACAAGAATCAATCAATCGGATAGATACGAGCGCCAAAAGGCAGATCAGAAGCAAAATTATCTTTTGCTACAAAAAAAGGAGAAGGATTTAAAGAAGAAACTTGAGAATCAGCAAAAGATAGCCTCCAAACTTGAGCAGGAGATCGAAAAGAGTATTGCCGAAGAGGCGAAAAAAGTGATTGCCAACACGCTGAAAAATTCCAAGTCAACCAAACAGCTTTCAACCAAACCTTCCGCAGAACAGAAGAGTTTGTCTGATGATTTTTCCATGAACAAAGGAAGGCTCCCATGGCCCTTGCAGCGCGGTGTTATTACCGATCATTTTGGAGAACATCCGGATTTGGTGCTCAAGCATGTGATCAAGCGAAACTCCGGAATCGATATAACCACAGAATCAGGAGCCAAGGCACGCGCAGTATTTAAAGGGGTCGTATCAAAGGTTCTTGCCATTCCAGGTGGAAATATGACCATCATATTAAGGCATGGAAGTTACCTTACGGTCTATTCAAATCTGGCCAGTGTTTCAGTGCAGGTTGGTCAGACTGTTGATACAAAACAAGATTTGGGAACCGTCTTTACAGATAGGGAAGAAGACAACAAGACAGTACTAAAGTTTCAGATACGGCATGAATATGATAAACTGGATCCCGAAAAGTGGATCAGTTCCTAACCGTTAGTATTTGGTAAGGTTGGCAACTTTTGTGAGTGCTGGGAGATTGATAATCCTGATTTTTCTACCCTGAAGATCAATTAGTTTATCCTGCTTAAACTCTGATAGCAATCGAATTATTGACTCAGTAGCTGTTCCGACCATGTTGGCGAGTTCTTCCCTTGTTAAGGAAATCTGCAATGTTTTATCAGCATCCAAATCAAACTCCTGCTTGAGTAACAAAAGAACTTCTGCCAGCCTTTCCCTTACCGTTTTCTGCGCAATGTCCGTGATGTAGTCGTTGGCTTCCTTCAACTCGGCACAGACAATTTTTAGCATTGCCAGGGAGAATTTCCAATTCCTTTCGATCAGGTTGAGCAGTGTCTTGTATGGAATGTGGCACAAGGTAGACTCTTCAATGGTTTTAGCCGAAGTACAGGCAGATTCCTGACTCAATAGGGAGCGATAGGCGATGATATCCCCTTTTTTAGCAAACCTGATGATTTGTTCCTTGCCATCGTTCCCGGTTTTAAAGATCTTCACAACTCCTTTTGTAATGCAATAAAAACCTGTCAGGCGACTACCTTCTTTGTAAAGAATGCTGCCTTTTTTAAAAGAAGTACATACTTTCTCATTGTTGAGACTTTTCATTTCATCTTCCGTCAGGGACTGAAAAAAACGAAAACCGGTCAGACTGACATCTTCTGTTAAGTTATTGTTGCTCTTCATTCTAAAAAATAAAAGTGGCGTTTACTTCAGATGTCAAATATACAATTTTAGGTTGGATCTTCCTAAATGAATCTTTTGAAACTAATTATATGTTGTAACGTATAATTTGGCAAAACACTATAAATTTTAATGACAATGAAAATAGATTCTTTAAACAACAAACAATTGGCTGGAGGCACGAAGAAAGTCACCAGAGTTTTTCTTGGCACCATCCTATTGCTTCTCGTCGCGAATTTCGGGTTTGCCAAAGAATACAAGGTAAATTCAGCCTCCAGCACACTGGAGTGGGAGGCTAAAAAGGTTACAGGTCAACATTCTGGTACCATTTCTTTTGGTGAAGGAACGCTACAGGTGGACAAAAAGAAGATTTCAGGAGGGAAAGTGGCTGTTGACATGACAACCCTTGTGAATACAGATGGAAATGGGGTTAACAAAAATTTGGTTGGCCACCTTAAATCGGATGATTTTTTCAGTGTAGAAAAATTTCCTCAGGCATCTCTGGAGTTAAAGAAGGTGGAATCCAAATCGGGCAATCTGTATCATTTTACAGCAGATTTAACCATCAAGGGTATTACTGCTCCAATTGAGTTTGATGCAGAGGTTTCCCACTCTTCTGAGTTGCTGACAGCCACAGGAGTAATGATCGTAAACCGTACGAAGTATGATATCAAATACAGATCGGCCAGTTTCTTTTCCGATTTGGGTGACAAGATGATACAGGATGAATTTTCCTTGAAGTTTAAACTTTTAGCTGCTACGAAATAGTTCTGTTTTCTAGTTTGAGTACGGGGGATGAATCACCAGATTCATCCCCTCTTTTTTGGATCATAATTGAGGTTGGAGGGTAGGTATTTTTCTATGAATGCGGCATCAACTCCTTTTCTTTCAGCATAATCCGCTACCTGATCCCTTCCGATTTTTTCGACTCCGAAATACCTGGATTCCCGATGTGCATAGATGACACCACATACAGAGGCATTCGGAAACATGGAGTAATTCTCTGTCAATGAAAAAGCACACCTCTCTTCAGCCATTAAAAGGTCGAAAATTGTCTTCTTCTCAGAGTGTTCGGGGCAAGCCGGATATCCCGGGGCCGGACGAATTCCCTGGTATTTTGATGCGATTAAATCCTCCGGTGTCAAATCTTCATATTTGCTGTAGCCCCAAAGCTCTTTTCTTACCACTTCATGTAATTTTTCTGCGAATGCTTCGGCCAACCTGTCCGAAAGGGCCTCCAGCATAATGGCTTTGTAATCGTTGTTCTCAAGTTTGTATTGTTGAACGAGTTCTGCTACGCCAATCCCTGCTGTTACTGCAAATGCGCCGCAATAATCAGGAATTCCAGTCTCTTTTGGCGCAATGAAATCACTCAGACAGAGTTGCGCCAAAGCCTCCTTCTTCTTCTCCTGCTGTCTCAACTGATGGAATTTACCCAACAGCTGTGATCTTGATTCGTCGGTATACAATTCAACATCATCCATGACACTGTTGGCGGGCCAAATCCCCACTGCCCCATTGGCCCTGATCATCTTTTTCTCAATGATCTCATCCAGGAATTGGTTGGCCTCCTCCAACAGCTGTCTTGCTGCTTCCCCTTTATCGGGATCTTTCAGAATTGCCGGATATTTTCCTTTGAATTCCCATACCAGAAAGAAGAAGGTCCAGTCGATGTATTTTCTAAGCTCCTCCAGCGGGTAGTCGTTGTAATAACGGGTGCCTGTGACATTGGGTTGTGATACAGGGTATTTACTGAAATCGGGATGGAATTTGAGTGCCCTTGCCTCTTCCAGTGTGAAATACTCCTTTGGCTTTTTGGCACTGTGTACCTGCCTTAAACCGGCATATTCATCCAGCGTTGCCTTTAAAAACTCCGGCGCTCCCGACAATAACTCCGCTACTACCTGTACTGACCTTGAAGCATCTTTTACATAAAGGGTCGTATTGCTGTATTCCGGGGCAATTTTGACGGCGGTATGGATTTTTGAGGTTGTGGCACCTCCAATGAGCAGAGGTTGTTTAAAACCACGTTTTTGGAGCTCTTTGGCCACATGGACCATCTCCTCCAATGAGGGGGTAATCAAGCCGCTCAAGCCAATGATGTCGACTTTTTCTTTCGTGGCAGTCTCCAGGATTGTTTCGCAGGGGACCATTACCCCAAGGTCGATTACCTCGTAGTTGTTACATGCGAGGACGACTCCTACAATATTTTTGCCAATGTCGTGAACATCACCCTTTACGGTTGCCAGCAGAATTTTTTTACGTGCAACAACTTTGCTTGGCTGTAATTTCTTCTCTTCCTCGATATAGGGCTGCAGCCAGGCAACGGCTTTCTTCATGACCCTGGCCGATTTAATGACCTGCGGAAGGAACATTTTGCCAGATCCAAACAGGTCTCCCACTTTGTTCATACCATCCATGAGGGGACCTTCAATAATGTTCAGCGGGGAGTCATAATGTGGCATGAGATCGCGCACATCGTCCTCAATAAAATCGGTGATCCCCTTTACCATGGCGTGTTCGATCCTCTCGTTGAGTGGAAGGTCCCTCCATGCTTCAATCTTTTCCTCCTTTTCATCAGCTGCCTTGAGTTTATCAGCGAATTGAAGCAGTCTTTCCGTGGCATCCGGCCTTCTGTTGAGGACCAAATCCTCCACCAGTTCGAGCAGGTCGGCAGGTATTTCATCGTAGATCTGGAGCATCCCAGGATTGACAATTCCCATGTCCAAACCATCCTTGATGGCGTAATAGAGGAAAACGGAGTGAATGGCTTCCCGGAGTACATTGTTCCCCCTGAATGAGAAGGAGACATTGGAGATTCCCCCGCTTACTTTTGCGAATGGAAGATGTTCTTTGATCCATTTGGTCGCTCTGAAAAAGTCGACTGCATAATTGTTGTGCTCTTCCAGACCAGTACCAATCGTAAGGATATTCGGATCGAAAATGATGTCTTCTGCCGGAAAATGAACCTTTCCGACCAGGATTCGATAGGCTCTTTCGCAAATGGCGATTCGCTTTTCGTAGGTGGAGGCCTGACCCTCCTCATCAAAAGCCATAACGACCACTGCAGCACCATAATCCCTGATTTTTTTGGCATTGCGGATAAACTGCTCCTCCCCTTCCTTCAGGCTGATTGAGTTGACGATGGATTTTCCCTGTATGCACTGTAGTCCGGCTTCAATCACCTCCCATTTGGAGGAGTCGATCATGATGGGGAGTTTCGAAATATCGGGTTCCGAAGCGATCAGGTTGAGAAACCGTACCATCTCTTTTTTTGCATCGAGCATGGCATCGTCCATATTTACGTCGATGACCTGGGCTCCACCTTCGACCATATCTCTGGCGACAGAGAGCGCTTCATCGTATTTTCCATCGCGGATCAGCCTGGCAAATTTGATGGATCCAGCCACGTTGCATCTTTCACCAACATTGATAAAGTTGGAAAGCTTGTCGATTGTCAGCGGCTCGAGGCCACTCAATCGGGTGGCTTTGGGAAGTTGGACTATCTTGTGCGGCTTCGATTTGGCTGCCAGTTTGGCCAGTTCATGGATGTGTTCGGGAGTGGTTCCGCAACAACCTCCGATGATATTGACCATGTGGTTGTGGGTAAATTCTGCCACCTGGTTGCGCATTTCAAGGGGCGATTCATCGTACTCCCCAAATTGGTTGGGCAGACCAGCATTGGGATGGGTACTGATCATGAAAGGGGCCTTTCTGCCAAGTTCTTCGAGGTAAGGATGGAGGTCTTTTGCCCCAAAAGAGCAGTTAAGACCGATGGATAGCAGGTCGATGTGGGAGACTGAGTTGAGGAAAGCTTCCAGGGTTTGACCGGAGAGGGTCCTTCCACTTCTGTCGGTGATGGTTCCGGAGACCATCACGGGTATTTTTATGGCCCGTTCTTCCAGGATTTCATTGATGGCAACAAGTGCCACCTTGCAATTCAGGGTATCGAAGATGGTCTCCACCAGCAAGAGGTCGACGCCACCCTCCAGCAATCCCTCCACCTGTTCACGGTAGGAATTTTTCAAATCCTCAAACAAGATTGCCCTGAAGCCCGGGTCATTGACATCGGGTGACATGGAGCAAGTTTTGTTGGTAGGCCCGATGGAGCCTGCCACATAACGTGGTTTGCCCTGGGTCGAATATTTTGCTGCGGCTTCAACCGCTATTTTTGCTGCGGATCTGTTGATTTCGCTGACATATTTTTCGGTTCCATAGTCGCTCTGGGAGATGGAGGTTGCATTGAATGTATTGGTCTCCAGGATATCGGCCCCGGCTTTCAGGAACTCTTCGTGAATTTCCCGAATGGCCTCCGGTTTTGTCAGGCAGAGCAGATCGTTGTTTCCTTTCAGGGAGGTTGGCCAATCCTTGAATTGTTTACCTCTGAACTCTTCTTCCGAAAATTTATACCGCTGGATCATGGTACCCATGGCTCCGTCGAGCACGAGAACTCTTGTTTCCAACAGTTTACGAATATCTGGTTTGAGCATCATTTTGCAGTACAATTTTTAATGATTTCGCGGGCAATCAATACTCCGTTGACGGAGGCCTGCATCAGTCCGCGGGTTATTCCGGCACCATCTCCGCCGAAGAATAGATTTTTAACGCCCGGACTTTGGAAAGTTTTGTCGACTTTGACAATATTGGAATAGAATTTAACCTCCACACCATAAAGCAATGTTTCATCGCTGGCGAGCCCGGGACTTACCCTGTCAAGTGATTTGATCATTTCGATGATGTCGAAAAGGATCCGGTGGGGCAAAACGAGGCTCAAATCTCCGGGAACCGCATCTTTAAGCGTGGGCACAATGTTGTTCCGGTAGAGCCGGTCAGAGGTGGTTCGCCGTCCCCTGACCAGATCTCCAAATCGCTGGACCATTATTTTGTTGCGGGTCAGCATGTTGGCCAGCCGGGCTATGTGGCGGCCATATTCGATGGGTGCATTGAAGGGTTCGGTGAATTTTTGGGAGACCAACAGGGCAAAATTGGTGTTGTCGCTTTTGAGATCCTTGTAGCTGTGTCCGTTTACGACAGCCAGGTTGTTGTCGTAATATTCTGACGAGACAAATCCACCGGGATTGGAGCAGAAAGTACGTACTTTGTCGTCGAAAGTACGGGTATAGTGAATGAGTTTGGCTTCGTAAAAATTGTCATTGATCTCCTGCATCACTTCGTTACGGCATTCTAAGCGTACCCCAATGTCGACTATTCCAACCTCTGTTGGAATTTTTTGACTGACACATTGTTTCATGAGCCAGTCTGAGCCATCTCTGCCGACAGCCACCACAACCTGCTGGCCCTCAAAATTTGTATGGATTGATTTAACTCCTGTAACAATATGATTTTCAATGATAAATTCAGTAACAGGGGTGTTAAAAAGTACCTCAACCCCATTTTTTGTGAGATGTTCGAAAAGGGACCGGTAGAGTTCCTGTGTTTTCTCTGTTCCAAGATGCCTGACCGGACATTGCACGAGTTTGAGGTTGGCTTCAATTGCCTTGCGTCCGATTTCGCGCATGGACGGAGTTTCGTGCAGGCCATGAATATCTGCATCTGCCCCGAATTTAAGGTAGATATCATCGGTATAGCGGATCATTTGGAGGGCTGTTTCCACGCCGATATAGTCTGGAAGAGTGCCGCCGACCTCATGTGAAAGGGATAATTTTCCATCTGAGTAAGCCCCTGCACCGGCCCATCCGGTGGTGATGGAGCAGGGTTTGCAATTCACACAGGTTCCTCCATTGGTGTGTTTTGGACATTTTCGCTTGTAGATGTCTCTACCCTTCTCCAGCATTAAAATGCTCAGATCCGGGCGTTCCTTAACCAATTCATAAGCAGCAAAAATCCCGGCTGGCCCTGCCCCTACAATGATGACGTCGTATCTTTTTTCCATGGTGCAATATGATCTCTTCTCAAACCCGGCAAAGGTAGACATTTTTCTGCGCAACAAGCAGTATCTGTTATACGGAGGGAACTGACGATGGTTGAAAAAGCAAGAATTTTTTATTACTTTTCTTCCCATTTTGGATCAATGATCGTTTGTAAACAGTTTCAGGGACTAAACTTTAAATCAGATGGCAAACACAACTTTCAACCGGCGTAATTTTTTGTTCCTGGGTGCAACGGCCACTCTGGGAATGGCTGTTCAGGCATCACCAGCCAGGAAACAAAAAAAAAAAAAGAAAAAGAAGATTTTTTACCGCACCCTGGGTAAAACAGGCATCGAAGTTCCCATTGTAAGTATGGGCGTGATGCGTGCGGATAACCCCAATATCTTAAAGGCTGCCTATGAGCTGGGAATCAAACATTTTGATACAGCCAATGGATACCAGGATGGCCGCAATGAAGAGATGGTGGGCCAGTATTTTAAAGATATTCCCAGGGATAAAGTGATCATTTCCACGAAGATTCATCCTCCGAAGGAGGGATTGTCGACTGAACAGTTTCTTGAAAAATTTGATCAGTCACTGGCCAGGCTTCAGATGAGTTATGTGGATATACTCTATCTTCATGTATGCAATGACAGGGCTTACACGCTGGATCCGAGGTATCTGGAGGCATTGAAAAGAGCCAGGGAGAGCGGAAAAGCCAAATTTGTGGGTTGTTCCACCCATACCAACATGGCAGAGGTAATTCATGCTGCTGTTGACAGCAAATTGTATGATGTAGTACTTACCTCCTATAATTTCCGGCTGAAGGATGATACAAAATTGCAGGAGGCGTTGCAGAGAGCCAATGATGCCGGTTTGGGTATTGTAGCAATGAAAAATATGGCAGGTGGTTTCCTTGACAAGGAGAAGAAAAAACCTGTCAATTGCAAGGCTGCGTTGAAATGGGCCATTTCCAATCCGTTGATTCATACCTGTATCCCAGGCATCACCAATTTTGAAATGTTGAAAGAAAATTGGGAAGTGGCCCAGAATCATGAAATGGATGAGCAGGAGAAGGGTGATTTGTCACTGGCAATGAGCAATGTGGGATTGTATTGTCACGGATGTCTGAGTTGTTCCGGACAGTGTCCCAGAAATCTGCCGATTCCCGATTTGATGCGTTCCTACATGTACAATTATGGTTACGCTTATCCAGCCAAGGCGCAATCCACGGTAGCCCAACTGAACCTTTCAGCCGATCCATGTGAATCGTGTTCAGGGTGCACGGTCACATGCCCCAACGGATTCGATGTCAGGGAGCGGATCACAGACATTGCCCGGATCAAAACAGTACCCACAAATTTCCTGGTATGAGAAAGACTTTTTTGTTAGGCTTGTTGTTGATCTCCTTCCTCTCCCGGTCGCAGGAGGTTAAGTTTCCCGAGCTTTCTGGCTGGAAAACTGATGGAAAGACAAGGATTTTCAACAAGGAGAATCTTTTCGAGCACATCAATGGAGCCGCTGAATTTTACCTGAGCTATGGTTTTGAATCGCTGAAGGTTGCAAGTTGGAGTAACAATGGTGCAGAACTAACCGCAGAGGTTTACGATCATGGAGATCCGCTTCATGCCTACGGAATTTACAGCATTGAGAAATCGGCAAAGGCAATCATCACTCCGGTTGGTCTGGAAGGTTACGGAGATGGTGCGACCTTCAATTTTGTGGCCGGTAAATTCTATGTGAAGATGAACAGCATGCAATTGGAAAAGGTGTCGGGATTTATGTTGAGGTCATTCGCGGAAGAGTTTGCTCGGACACTGTGTGAAAAGCCGGAATATCCTAAAATCATCGGATTGTTCCCCAGGGAGAATCTGGTTGCCAACAGTTGTCAGTACATTCCAACCGAATTTATGGGATTGGGCTTTTTGGGATCTGCCGTTCGTGCCAGGTATACAGTTGATGGGAAAGAGGTAACTGTTTTCATCCTTGAAAGAGCCGATCGTACCGAGGTGGAGAAAATGGTGCTCAAATACATCTCCTATGCGGAGGCAAAGGTAAAAAAACCTGGCGAGGGTGATTTTTTGATGAAGGATCCCTTTAATGGGCCTGTCTTTTTAAGGTGGAAAGGGAATTACTTGCTCGGTGCATCCGGTTTCTCAGACCAAAAAAAACTACTTCCCATACTCATGGAGATTACACAAAAACTTTAGCTTAAATTAATTTTCGAATATCGATTTTGGATTGGAGAATAGGATGCAAAGCGGTATTTTTGTGACCTATGCAAAACAAACAATCTATGAATGGCTTTGGTCCCCTCAAAGCCATTTTTTTTGATATGGATGGGGTTATCTACGATTCGATGGGTAATCATGCGATTGGCTGGAGTAAAGCCTTTGCCCATCTGGGATGGGATTTTCCAATTGAACAGGTCTACCTGAATGAGGGGAGAACAGGTTCATCAACGATTAATCTTTTGTATCAGAATAAGTTGGACCGCAATGCAACAGATAAGGAGATTGCCGCTATCTACGGGAAGAAGACCGAGATCTTTGACAGTATGGAAAAGCCCAAACCCTTACCAGGAATCGCTGCCCTGATGACGAGGGCCAAGCAGGAAGGTATTGAAATCTGGGTGGTGACAGGCTCAGGGCAGGAGCTGTTGCTGGAGGATCTGTGCAGTGATTTCCCTGGATTGATCGTGAAGGGTAAGATCATTTCCGGAAGGGATGTGACCAATTGCAAACCACATCCTGAACCCTATCTGACGGCATTGGAAAGGTCCAAATACAAGGCCGGTCAAGTGGTTGTCATTGAGAATGCCCCGCTTGGAATTCAGGCTGCGAAAGCTGCAGGTATTCATACGATTGCGATCAATACCGGAATACTTGCCGATGAAATTTTGTGGCAGGCTGGGGCAGATGCGGTTTTCAGAGCGGTAGCTGAGGTGGAGGAGTTGATTTTTAAAGAAGTGCCTAAAGTGAACTAAAGTGACTAGAGTGACTAAAGTTATGGAACTACAGGAAGTAGCTCTATGCGAAGTACTTTAGTTCACTTTAGGCACTCTAGTCACTTTAGTTCACTCAAGCTCACTTGTTATTTCAACTCTTCCAGCATCCCCCTGATGTTGCTGTGGATGATCGGGGCCGTTTCTGCGCCGAGGGAGTTCACCTCACCATAGGGGCTTCCCTCTTTGCCGTAGGTATAAGGGGCCTTCACATCCCATTGGCTTTTGGGAATGATGTACCCAATTTCATCGTTGGCCAGGCCAAACATGAATTTGTATTTTCCCGGCATCAACTCCCTGATTGCTGGTGTTTCAACAGGAGCAATATTAAAATCCCGGCCAACAGGAGCTTCAACCCCGCCATTCAATATTTCAGGATATAGTTCTCCCGGAATCGTGACCATTGAGATCGGTCCAATTTTGACAACTGCAAGTTCAGATTTCATCTTCATCCAGCCGGTGGTGCCTCTTTTCATGATCCCCAGCATGGCTGCCAGTTTGAACATTTTGTTGTCGAGCGGGATTGGCAATGTTTTCGCAACGATGGAAATTGCTGCGGAGTCAATGACCTCTTCCGGTTTGGCCATGGCCTGCAGTGCAAGATTGGCCATACTTTTGCCCTGGGCTGCTGCCTTTTCGAAAGTGGGTTCCTTGAACTCTTCGCCTGAGAAGGGATCCTTTACCGCCAGCCGCGGGTGGGTAGTCATTAATCCGCCTACGGCTCCGCTGGCGTAGACCGTCACACCGCCTACTCCCGGCAACATCAGGCTATCCTTGTGGTAGACCCCTTTTTCGATCCCTTCGCGCACATAATGGGGAAAATCTGAAGTGATCAGCAGGTTACCACTCCAAAGTGTTTCGGGGTGGTTGCCGTGGTTGACCAGTGTGCCCAGTGTTTGTCCATTCTCCCTGTCCAGGATTTGTATGATGCGAAGACCGGAGTCGAAGACTTCGGGTTTCCTGGTATCCAAAACAAGGGGAATAGCTCCTGTGAGATCCTGCGAAATGGAGAGCCTTGCCGGACGAATATTCTTCACAGCCTGGTCAATGGCTTTGGCAGCCTGGTTTTTCACATACTCCATGTGGGCTGGATTGATTCCGCTTTTGAATGGACTTTCGCCCCAGAGTCCCAGCAAATCTGGTCCCTCGTGGGTATGGGTCGAGGTGACGATGGCATAGGTGATCCCCGACGCTTTGGAGATACGGCCTCTGAGGTCAATCACATCGTTGTTCATGAATCCAATGGCATCGAGAACGACGATGGCCAAGCGGGTTTTCCCATCATCCAGAACCATTGCGCGTGCCCATACATCGTCGTGAATTCCATTGGCGGGTTTGTTGTTGCTGAAACCGGCTATCCAGATCGGATCAAATTTCCCGTTGCCGTTACCATCGTTAAAGGTTTCGCCCTCCTCCGGATTATACTCTTCATTTTTATTTTTATCGTCCCAACGGTCGGGTACTGCGGGTGTAATTGGCAGCGCCGCAAATCCTGCAGAGAGTGGTGCGGGAGCATTTTTTAGAATTTTCAGATCAAGGTTGTAATCAGGGTACTGATCCTTGAGGTTGTATCCGAACCAGACAAGCATGATAATCAGGAGCAGGAATAATCCGAAGCCCAAATATTTGAAGAACTTCTTCATCTTAATAGTATTTAGTGATTTGTAACTGTGATTCTTTGCAAAGATAATCAGCAAAATGTTTGGAAGGTGCATCCTCTATGATTTAGCCCTTAAAAGTTTTTTGAATCGAATCTTGAGTTCTAAAAAGCGATTGGATTTCGTGGTTAAGCAGTAATAATTGTATCTTTAATGGTTCATTAAAATCTTTTAAAATTCATTGTTATGAGCATGAAATCTATTTCTGCAATTATTGTATTCGTTTTGTATGCAAGTAGCTGCCTGGGTGGTCTGATACCCGGCAACTCAAGCTGGGATCTAAAATCTCCTGATAAGAGCTTGTCTTTCAATGTTTCCATGATCTTGGATGCCAACCGGACGACAAGTCTTGTTTACGAGGTAAATGCTCTTAGAGATGGTAAGACGACCACCGTCGTCGAATCTTCCCCGCTTGGCATCGACAGAAAGGACCAGCAATTCAGCCAAAACCTCGTGTTTGTATCCAAAAGCGGGGAAAAACTCATCAATGAAAAATACCATTTGTTGATTGGCCGGCAGGGCGAATGCATCAACAAGACCAATGAACTTGAACTGACGTTCAAAAACGAGAAAGGATCTTTGATAAAGTTGGTAGCCAGGGCATACAACGATGGAGTAGCCTTCAAATACGTTTTCCCTGAAAAGTCGGACAAGGAGTTCACAGTCACCAAAGAGCTGACCGGTTTCAAAATTCCGGTAGGGGGCAAAGCCTGGATTGAAAGGTACGATGTGCCTTCCAAATATACGCCTGCTTACGAGAAATTCTATGAAAACGGCATCCCGGTAGGAACGGCATCCCCGAATGCGGAAGGTTGGGCTTTCCCTGCCTTGTTTCACACCAATGGTAGCTGGATACTGATATCGGAGGCCAATTTGTCCCCGAATTATTGCGGCATTCGTTTGGAGCAAAATGCACCCGGTGGATTGTACAAAGTCAGGTTTCCCGAGACCAAAGATGCCGAAGGAGTTGGCGAAGTGGAGCCAAAATCCACCCTTCCGTGGGAGATGCCCTGGCGCATGGTAATCATCGGTTCGTCGCCCGGAACGATTGTAGAGTCAAACATGGTCTATAACCTGAGCGATCCGGCCATTCCTGGCGATTTCTCCTGGGTTAAACCCGGACGGGCCTCCTGGAGCTGGCTGACGGAAAACGACAGTCCGAAGAGTTACAATGCACTCAAAGCGTTTGTGGATCTTTCTGCCGAAATGAAATGGGAATATTCGCTGGTGGATGCAAACTGGGACCTGATGCAGGGTGGCAACATTGAGCAACTGGTTCAATATGCCAATTCGAAGGGTGTCGGGATCCTGATGTGGTACAATTCGGGAGGACCGCACAATGTGGTAACCGAACGTCCGCGCGACATCATGTGTGATGTGCAAAAGCGGAAAGCCGAGTTCAAAAAGCTTCAGCAATGGGGTGTCAAAGGGGTGAAAATTGATTTCTGGCACAGTGACAAACAGAATCTGATCACGCTTTATCATGAGGTAATGAAAGATGCTGCTGATTGTCAAATCATGGTAAATTTCCACGGCTGTACCATCCCGAGAGGTTGGTCGAGAACCTATCCGAACCTGATTTCGATGGAATCGGTCAAGGGGGAGGAGTGCTATCTGTTTGACAATCCATATCCCGAAGCGGCCCCCATTCAGAATTCGATACTGCCTTTTACGCGCAATGCCATTGGTCCGATGGATTATACGCCGGTAGGATTAAGCAATGTGAAATATCCCCACCTGACCTCCTATGCCCACGAACTGGCCTTGTCGTTGGTTTTTAATTCGGGCATTCTCCATTTCGCCGACAATGTTAAAACCTATCTCGCACAACCTGCTTATGTCAAACAATTCCTGAAAACCATTCCTGTGGTATTTGATGAAACGCGTTATGTGGCTGGAGAGCCTGGAAAAATGGTCGTTTTGGCCAGTCGCAAGGGAAATGTCTGGTATGTGTCCGGTATCAACAGTGAGAACCAAAGCAAAGAGCTAACCCTGGATTTGCCGTTTATCCCCAAAGGTTCTTACTCCCTGAATCTGATCAATGATGGACCAGACAACAAATCCTTTTCCAACTTGAAAAGTACATTTAAAGCAGGTGAAAAGATAAATGTGACCATGGCGGAAAAAGGTGGATTTGTTTTTACGTTTGAGTCCACACCGACAGCAAAAAATAAAGAAAGCCACTAAGATACCAAGACACTAAGGTGTCACAAAGGTTTAAATATATGTAATCTGATTCTTTGGGATACCTTAGTGTCTTGGTGTCTTTGTGGCAGGAAAAGAGTTGTCTGAATGGACTCACATTTTAAAGTATTCAGTAAATATTAATCAGAATCTTATGGAAACAAATCGCAGGGAGTTCATGAAAAAATCGACCCTGGCCACGACAGGTCTGGGTATTGCAGCCACGACTCCGTTTGTTACCCATGCAGGAACCGTAGCACCGATCGACCAGATCAACGTAGCCATCATGGGTTGCAACAACATGGGGTTTGGTATCCTCAAACACCACCTCGGGTTTCCGGAAGTCAGGTGTGTGGCCATGTGCGATGTGGATGACAAAGTACTTGCAAAGCAATCGGCGGAGGTGAAGAAAACCTTCAATCAAGCACCGGTGCTTTACAAAGATTTTCGGAAAATGTTGGAGCAGAAAGATATTGATGCAGTAATCATTGGCACGCCTGATCACTGGCACTGTTTAAATACGGTCTATTCGCTGCAAGCCGGCAAACATGTCTATGTTGAAAAGCCGATGGCCAATACCATTGCCGAGTGCAACATCATGGTCAAGGCAGCCAACCATTACAAAAAAGTGGTGCAGGTGGGTCAGCAGCAGCGGTCCGGGTTTATTTTTCAAAAAACGATGGACCTGATCAAGAATGGAAATATCGGCAAACTCCGGAAAATAAACATCTGGGCAAACTTCAATTACGGTGCAGGCCCGGATATCATGGCAGATGATGCTGTGCCGGAAGGAGTCGATTATGAGATGTGGCTTGGCCCGGCTCCCCTGCGACCTTTCAACAAGAACCGCTTTCATGGCTGGTGGCGGCTCACATGGGATTATGGCGGCGGCTTGATGTCTGACTGGGGCGTGCACCTGATCGACATGGGACTGTGGGCGAAGGATCTTGAGAAAGCACCCGATAAAGTTCTGGTCTACGGGGCCAATACATACCACAAAAAGAAGGCCAGGGAGACTTTCGATTCAATGACGGTCTCCTTCCCCAAAGAGGATTATGTGATCAACTGGGAAATGACCGCAGGCATTCAAAGCGGACCTTACAAAATGCCATACGGCATTGCCTTTGTTGGAGATGATGCCACCATTGTGGCCGATCGCAACAAAATGAACCTCTATCCCGAATGGGATGATGAAACAAAGAGGGGAAAAACTTCCGAATATCAATACCTGGAAGGGAAGGAGTCACACAAGGAACACGTCCGGAACTTTCTGGATTGCATCAAATCCGGAGAAAAGAATGCCTGTCCGCCTGAGATCGGCCGTGCCGCTGCGCTGCATGTCCACATGGCCAACATTGCCGCCAGGGTTGGAGAACCGGTTTTGAACTGGGATGATAAAAAGAGTCTTTTCACCAACAGCGTGGCAGCGAATGCATTGGTCACACCGGTTTATCGTTCACCCTGGGAATTGCCAAAATTTTAATATCCAAAATAGCCATGACGACAAGAAGAACTTTCATTTCAACTGCATCTACTTTGGCTGCCTCAATGTTTGTTTTTCATCCTTCGCTTTATGCTAGTTCAGGAGGTCGGAAACTGAAGAACATCGG
>CAZVTL010000022.1:0-26231 GCA_964630075.1 uncultured Tangfeifania sp. | reverse complement strand
GGTTCAGAGCGACGGCGCAAGTTTCAAGAACATTACGGTAGCCGATCCTTCCAGAAAACTGAATCGGATGCATCTGACTGTGAATGCCCGGATTGACAAGTCGGGAGCAAACTTTAAGACCATTTGGAACGAATTTAAAGGCGTCACTGAAATCTCCATCGACCTGCCTCAGACAGTGTATGCAGGGAAGAGTGTGAAGGTGGAGTTTTAAATTACGAATTACGAATTATTCTATACTAAAATAAAAACAAGATGAACTATTTGAAATTTGCACTACTGGGTGCTGGTATGGTAATTGTTTCAATGCTCTTCGCCCAAAATGAGCTGGTACCAAAATCTGCAAAACTGGTTGAACATCCGCGCATATTGCTGTTGGGTGGAGAAGAAGAGCTGATCAAGCGCACCATTTCAACAGATCCCACCTGGAAGAAGATGCACGATGCCATTTTGCTTTCCAGTGAAAAAATTATTTCACTTCCCCCCATCGAACGGATCCAGATCGGGCGACGGTTGCTGGATAAGTCGAGGGAGGCATTGCGGCGCATTTTCCAACTATCCTATGCCTGGCGTATGACTGGCCAGGAGAAGTATTTCAACCGTTGTGAGCAGGAGATGCTGGCGATTTCGAAGTTCAGTGACTGGAATCCCTCCCATTTTCTGGATGTAGCTGAGATGACGATGGGTATGGCCATCGGTTACGACTGGCTATATCCCAAGTTATCGGATGCATCAAGAAAAACCATTCGTGAGGCGATTGTCTCCAAGGGAATTTACCCCTCGCTCGACCCGAAATACAACAGCTGGTTAGGATCAAGCAACAACTGGAACCAGGTTTGCAATGCAGGGATCACCTTTGGATCTTTGGCGGTATGGGAAGAGCATCCCCAACTGGCAAAAAGTTTGGTAGAGCGGGCCATCAAATCCATTCCCATTTCCATGGATGAATACAAACCGGATGGTGCCTATCCAGAAGGATATGGCTACTGGGGTTATGGCACCTCTTTCAATGTGATGTTCCTGAGCGCCGTAGAAAAGGTATTCGGCACAGATTTCGGACTGAACAATACCCCTGGATTCCTGCAAACCTCCTGGTTCATGCAAAACATGAAAGCGGTTTCAACACTTAGCTTCAACTGGGGAGATGCAGGCCAGGGCAGTGGGCTACAACCGGCGATGTTTTGGCTGGCACAAAAGAACAATGATGCCACCTTGTTGTGGAACGAGAAATACTACCTGGCACAGGAAGATTACGGCAGGTTTACCGGAGACCGGCTGATCCCGGCAGTGATGATCTGGGGAAAAGAGATGCCGCTGGCAAAGGTTACTGAACCTAAATCACTGGTTTACAAAGGACAGGGAGCCAATCCTGTCTGCATGATGCGGACCTCCTGGTCCGACAAAAATGCCATCTTCCTGGGTTTCAAGGCCGGCTCTGCATCGGTCAACCACGGACACATGGACATTGGTTCATTTGTGATGGAGTCTGATGGCACACGCTGGGCCACCGATTTTGGCATGCAGGATTATGAATCGCTCGAATCAAAAGGAATTGCACTATTTGGCCGCACGCAGGATGCCCAAAGATGGAGTGTCTTCCGTCTCAACAACAGGGCCCACAACACCCTGACAGTAGACGACCAGCTCCAGCTGGTGAAAGGCTATGCTAAAATTGACAAATATTCAGACCAACAGAATTTCATGTTTGCACAGTCAGATTTGTCGACTGTCTATGAAAACCAGCTGGCCTCCGTAAAGCGTGGTGCTGCCATTGTGGATAAGAAATATGTCGTCGTCAGGGATGAATTGGTTGCCACAAACAAGGCCACTACCATCCGCTGGACCATGTTGACTTCAGCCACAGTGGTACTCAAAGGCAACAAGATTCTACTTAGCAAAGAGGGAAATACTCTCACGCTTCAGGTCAATTCGCCTTCCTCCATCAAAATGAAGAGCTGGTCAACGACACCTACCACCACATACGATGCACCCAATGTTGGGAAAACGCTGGTGGGTTTTGAAATAACCCTGAAGCCCAAACAGAAACAGGCCATTCAGGTACTGCTGATCCCGGGATCCTGCAAGGATCAAAAGGTAAAATTTGAAAAGGAACTGGATAAATGGTAGGTTGGCAATTGGGGATAGAGAAAATTCTTGAATTTTCTCTATCCCTAATCCTAATTCATTGCCATAAATTCCGAAGGGGTCTTGCCAAAATGTTCCCGGAAGGACCGGGTGAAATAGGAGTGGGAATTAAATCCGGCCAGTCCGCTGACCTCTTCGATGTTGTGATTCCCCTCTTTCAGGATCCTTGCTGCATATTCCAAACGAATGGTACGTACAAAGTCGGATGCAGACTTACCGGTTAGTGCTTTCAGTTTCCGGTAGAGTGTGCTTTGACTCAGATTCAGGTGATTGGCCAGCATTTCTATGTCCAGTTTCTCATCGTTCAGGTTATTCTCTACAAAGCGAATCGCCTTGTCCATCATCTTTTTATCCGGGGTATCCGGGATATCATTCTCGAAACCGAGCGTAATCTTCCTGTAAAAGTACTCTTGCCAGGCAATTCGGTTTTTGAAGATATTTTTGATCCTGGCCTTTAGTACCTCCCCATCAAAGGGCTTTTCGATGTAGTCGTCGGCGCCGGTTGCAAGTCCTTCAATCTTATTCTCAGCCGAAGTAAGTGCGGTCAGCAATACAATCGGTATGTGACTGGTTTTTAAATTGTTTTTTAGTTCATACACCAGTTCAATCCCGGTTTTTCCAGGCATCATGATGTCCGAAATAACCAAATCTGGCAAGAAAACCCGTGCCTTCTCAATTCCCTCATCACCTGTAAAGGCAGTCATGAGCCGGTAATCTTTCTCCAGTATCTGACAGATAAATCTGCTCAGGTCGTAGTGGTCTTCAACGACCAGAACCATCTTCTCTGCCTTTGGCAGGTTTCTATCCTGATTGCTCCAATTTTCAGAAAAAATGGAATTCCCGTCTGTTTGGTTGAAATCATTGGTTTCATCATGGATGGGATGAATAGCCCTGCCTGTTTCCACCTCATTTCCAGCAATAAAATCCAATTCTGACACTTCGACATAGGGGAGTCTGATACTAAAAATGGATCCCTTTCCTGGTATGGATTCAAGTTCTATCTCTCCTCCGTGGAGCAAAATCAGGTACCTGGTAAGGTGCAGTCCTATTCCGGTACCACTGTGTGGAATATCCTGGTTTTCGACCCTGTAAAAACGATCAAATACCTTTGCAATGGAATCAGGATCAATTCCAGGGCCATTGTCTCGAACCGACACCTGGACAAAATCATCCATCGTGAGGGCTCCGATAACCAAACCGTTTGGTTTTGATTTGACCACCTTGCTCTTTTGCCCTTTGGATATTTCCACCTGGATTGTCCCTCGCTCCGGCGTAAATTTGAATGCATTGGAGAGCAGATTAAAGATGGCCTTGTCAATTTTATCGGGATCAAAGGAGAGGAAAATATGCTCCTCAATGTTTACAAAAACATAATTGATCTGCTTTTGTCTGGCCACATCCACGAAATAGTCAAATATTTCACGTACGAAATTGACCAAATCAGCCTTTTCAATGTGCAGCTCCATCTTGTTCTCCTCAATCTTCCTGAATTCAAGCAACTGATTGATCAGCTTAAGCAATCTTCCTGCATTCCTTTTGATCAGCGAAAGCCGGTTGAAATCAGCCTGGTCGAGACTGGCAGAATTCATCAGCGACTCTACTGGACCAGTAATCAGCGTAAGTGGAGTTCGGAGTTCGTGCGAGATATTGGTAAAGAAATTCAATTTATTTTGATGGGATTTCTCCTCTTCCAGTCGCTGGAACCGCTCCATTTCAATCTGATGTTCAAGTCTGGTCCGGTAAAGCAATATGCGCCGCACCAATATGCCAATGGCAATCAGCAACAAAAAATAGAAGACCATCGCCACGCGGCTCAACAACAAGGGCCGGGGGATTTCGATTTGAAGCATCGCCGGTTCCTGGTTCCAAACCATATCGTTGTTGCAGGCAACTACCTCAAAAACATATTTCCCCGGAGGGATGTTGGTATAAGTGGCTTTCGTAAGCGATCCTGCTTCCACCCAGTTGGGATCAAAACCTTTCAGACGATATTTAAACTGATTTTTTTGCGGATTTAGATAGTTTTGCGCAATAAATTCAATACTGAATGAATTTTGCCCCGGCACCATTCTAAGCAACTCTGTTTCGTACAACGGCCGGTCGAGCGGCGAATTTTCCTGCCCCGGCAGCATCTCCTTGTGGTTGATATAAATACGGGTAAAATAAACCTTTGGCTGGTAAGGATTGGTTTGCATGCTGGTGGGTCTGAAGGCGACCAGACCAGTCGTACTGCCAAAGTAAATTCTTCCTGATGAGGTTTGACATACCGCCCCTGCATTGAACAAATTTCCGTGTAGTCCGTCGGAAGCCCCATAGTTAATGGCCTTCTCCGTTTGGAGATTGTAGTGGAAAATGCCAAAGTTGGAGCTGATCCACATCGTCTCTTTACCTGCAGGCACGATGCCATAAACCGAAACCTGCTTGCCATTGAATAAAACAGGGTAATGGTGAATCGATCGGGTTGAACTGATAGAATAAATGCCATGATCCGTGCCGAGCCAGATCAAACTGTCTTTAAATCCCGTCATGGTATAGACCTGGATGGAGCCATTTTCTACCTCATTGTCAAAGAAGAATTGCTCAAACTCACTCTTACCGATGGGTCTAATCAGCAGACCGAAGTTGGAAATCACCCAAAGATTCCCTGAAGTATCGAGGAATAGTTTTCTAAGGTTGCCCAACAATGGCGAAACAAGGCCGTTGATATTGATCTCCTGCTGCACCAGCATCTGATCGCTGTAACGGTAATAGTAGAGGCCGGTGTTGTAGGTTGCAATCCACATTCCATCATCGTCCTCTACCATGTCGTACACATTTTTATTTTCAAGGATGAGTGGCTGAAAATTTGATTCCCCTTGTTTCTGTCTTAAAATTCCTTCACCATAGGTGCCAATCCAAATCTCTCCCTTTTTGTTTTGAAGAATGCATTTGATATTGGTAACCGCCCGGTTGTTGAACCCTATTAATTCGATGTGCCTGAAAATTTTTCGTTGTTCATTGAACACATCCAGTCCTTGCCCGTCTGTGCCAATCCAGATGGATCCATCGCTTTTTTCAGCAATCGCATTGATAAGATTTCCACCAACCGAATTTTCGAAAGGAGAGTGAACATAAGTTTCAAAAGTGTTGGCAAAATTGTTCAGGTAACCAATCCCACCCCTCCAGGTTCCGATCCAAAGCCCTTTCTGCCTGTCTTCCATCAACGATGAAATTGAGTTATCGGGCAAAGAGAAAGGATTGCCTGGATCACAAACATATTGATTCACATTACCCTCCATCCACTCGATCAAACCTTTGTAGCTGGCAATCCAAATTTTCCCGTCTGAGGTCTGCAGGACATCCCTTATTCTGTTGGAATAGGAAGCTGAGTTATTGTCATCCTTTGTAAAATAAGCGTCAATCAATCTCCCCTCTGTGGTGTACCTGCGCAGTCCAAATCCATCTGTCGAAACCCACAAAATATTGTTAATCAAGTAAATGCCAAACAATTTTACCGGTGAAATATCCACCGCCAATTTTGTTGCTTCGAAGGTGGAGGAGTTAATCCTAAACATTTCTCCCTGATTGTTGGCTGCATAGAGGTGCTCCTTATCATCAAAGCAAAAGACATTCGTACGGATGCGCACATTGTTCATTTTAATGTAGCTCAGCTCCATATTGATGGTATCAAGCTTGGCAAGATAATTGCTCTCAATCATCCATATTTCACCATTTTTACGCTGCCTGATATCTGTTGGAAAGAGGATTTTCCCGGGCATCTCCCTGTCAGTTAGCTTGGCCACCTCCATTTGCCAGGTATGCTTGTTGAATTTTGTCACTCCGGTATTGGTTCCAACCCAGATGGTATTTGACCGGTCGATCAGCATGCTGGTGATGTAGTTGTTGGTATGTGAGATTCCCACCTGGTAATTTGGTTCAAAAGTGACAAAATCCTGAGAATTGTACTGGAAGAGTTTCTCTCTGGTAACAAACCAAACAAATCCCTGTTTGTCCTGGGCGATCTCAACCACCGGTGACAAGGTAAATCCCCCTTCAGGCGAAATCCTTCTGAATGGGAGATTCTGGATTTCAGCTTCAACATGTAAAGATTGAAGCAATAGAATCCAGCCGGCCAAAAGCGCAACAAATATTTTTGGGATGATCATAGTTTATTGATTGTGTCCCAAAAATAACTAAAAAATGAGGCAGTATATAAATACCTGGAACGATTATCATGAAGGAGGCATGTGCAATGGCAACCTGCATTGTGCCATAGTTCGATCTGGTTTCTTCCCAACTAAACAAAATGCAGCAAATGGTGCCTCAAAGGGCCGATCTGCATTAATAATTAAAGAGAATGAAATATAATTGATAGTAGAAGAAGAGATGGATTGGTAACTTCCCCCAACCAACTTGCAATTATTGCCGCTAAATAAAACTTTCAAACAAATTTGACCAAATAATAACTAAATCTCAAATTATGAATTACCAAAAATGGTTGTTTTCTTTGACGATCCTGCTCCTGGTTCTGGTATGGAGTGGACAGAATGCACTTTATGCGCAAAAAGTAGCTCCCGGCGAAATAGCGGGTGTAGTAAAGGATAAATCTTCAAAAGAGCTGCTTCCCTTTGCTACTGTAGTGATAAAAGGTACGGTCACTGGTGTTGTGACGGATCTTGACGGAGCATTTCGACTGGCCAACCTTCAGCCAGGCGACTATACCTTGCAAATTTCCTACATTGGCTACAGCAGTATGGAGGTACCATTTAACCTGAAGTCAGGCGAACGGAAAAAAGTTTTGATTGAGCTGGATCAACCCCTTGTAACCATCGGGGAAGTTGTGGTAAGTAGCCAGCGTATCGGCCAGAATGCAGCCATCAACCAGCAGCTGAGATCAAATGCCCTGGTCAATGTGGTATCAAAAGATGCCATCCGCGAGCTGCCGGATGTAAATGCAGCCGAGGCCATTGGACGCCTGCCCGGCGTCTCGCTTGTTAGGAGCAACGGTGAAGGTTCGAAAGTTGTACTTCGCGGACTTGATCCCAAATTCAGCAATGTAAGTATCAATGGAGTAAAGCAGCCTTCCACCGACATGTCTGTCAATGGGGACCGTTCTGTTGATCTTAGCAACATCTCCCCAGAATTGCTATCCGGGATTGAAGTCTTCAAATCACCGACTGCCGACATGGATGGAGATGCCATTGCCGGAACCATCAATCTGGTTATCTCCAAGGCTCCGGAGCCAAAAAAGAATCAACTAAGGTTGTATGGCGGATACAGCAATCTCTACAAGACTTTCGGAAATTTCAAGGGATCATGGGACTATTCATCCAGATTCATGGAGAACAAGCTGGGGGTGATGGCACAAGCCAATTATGAACAAACCGACAGAAGCGCCCAGGGACTTGACATAGCCTACTTTAATCCGAATGCAGAGGTAGCCGATGTCTTCTATGTAGACGGGATCACCCTGACGGAGCGTAAGCAACTCACGAAAAGATACGGTGGTTTGGCAATGCTGGACTATCAATTTGATTTTGGAGGGATTTTCTTCACCAATATTTACAACTCCTCTCCAAGGAATAGCATGACACAATCCAAAAACGTAAACAAAAACGGCTTGCTGCTCCATGATTCAAACTATTCTGAGCATACCACCAATTCTTTGAACAGCTCCCTGGGAGGAAACGTGAACCTGAACATCATGAAGATCGACTGGAGTTTAACCCGCGTTCATACGGATGGTATCAATCCGATGGACATGTCCCTTCAGTTTCAGCTTGGTGCGCCTTATGGCCTTAAGCCAGGGGCAGTGGGTAAAAACGTAGTGGATCCAAAATTCTTTGCCGACAGTCTTTCCTACAATGGTGTCAGTCAGACGAAAGATGTGGTTTCAGCCCTGAATACCTCCTCCTTTACACCTGACACACTGAAGCAGACCAACTATACCGCCAAATTGGACTTTGAAGTACCTTTGAAATTAAGTGACAAAATTGCCGGTTTTCTGAAATTTGGGGGAAAATACCAAACAGAAAATAGGGTTCGTCACGGGATCATGTTGTCGGATCAGCAATATTATTTAAAACCTGCGTTATCCGATCTAGCCATTAAAAATGATCCTCGCGGCACCCTGGCACTGACCACCAACCATTTGATTCAGATGTCGAATTTCAACGAACAGACCAATGTTCCCATCCTGGACGGAGCTTACAACTTCTTCCCAATTATACCCAAAAGCCAGATCCAGGATTGGCATACCTATCACCTCTCAGAATATATTTACGATCCCAGCAATGATGAGAACAATTACGATACCTATGAAACCACCTCTGCAGGCTATGCCATGCTGAAGTTGAATTATGGCGATTTGGTTACTTTCATCCCAGGTATTCGTTTTGAACATTCCAACAATACCTACCATGGTATCTATTCAACGGTCAATGGAGCAAGGGGTGCAAATGGATATACCGAAGCAGATACCGCCGTTCAAAAATATTCTGAATGGCTGCCCAGCGCCCACCTTAAAATTAAACCCACCTCCTGGATGGACATCCGGCTCTCTGCTGTCAAAACATTGTCCCGTCCCAACTACATGTGGATGATTCCACGCTTCAGGTATGACGCGGGTGGTTACAGTGTTAAAAAGGGAAATCCGGACCTGAAACATGCCACCGCCTGGAACCTGGATGCTTCGGTGACAGTTTATACCGGTGAATTTGGATTGCTCTCCTTCGGTGGATACAGCAAACAGATCAAAAACATGTTTTACCAGATCAGCGGAACCATGTCGCCGGAGGATGCCGTTAAAAACGGATTACCACCGCAATCATTCGACTTAAACGAAGATTACATCAACCTGGATGACTCCTATGTAAAAGGTTTGGAATTCGAGTACAATACCCATTTCAACTTTCTGCCAACTCCATTCAACCGTTTTGTGATGGGCTTTAACATGACCCGCTTGTGGTCAAAGACTTACTACATGGTTTGGAAGAAGGTGGAAGATATCGTGATGTACAATGGGGTACGTCCTACCCTGGCAGTGGATTTCACCAAATCCTATTTCCAGAAGACCGAAAGCCGGATGCCTTCGCAGGTTGATTTTACCTCGAATGCCTGGTTGGGTTATGATTACAAAGGTTTCTCCACGCGTGTTTCCATGGGCTACCAGGGAACCCGCCTTACCGGTATCAATCCAAACACCGATCAGGAAGGCTATTACCGCTATACTGATTCTTACATGCGCTTCGACATAACGGCCAAGCAGAAAATCAACAAATACGTTAGTCTGCTATTGAACTTGAACAACATTACCAATGCAACGGAAAAAGGCTACCGCTACACCTCCGCTTTCCCTACCTATGAAAATCTGTATGGGTTTACGGCAGAATTTGGTATCCAACTCAGTTTCCAGTAATCCTTGAAGTTTAATAACTTTCTTAAATACTATAGTATGAAAACCAAATATATCAAGCTGCTTTTTCTGACTGCATTCATTGCCGTCGCTCATTTTGCCTACTCACAGCAACGTGTTGTTTCGATCCAGGGAATAACACCCGGGCAACCTCTGGTGTATGACCAGATCTACAATGCAATTCTCGCTGATGCCCCCAACCGTGTAACCAATAAAAATGTGGTTTATGAACTAAAACGGGGACAGGTATACCTCGCAACATCTACCATCAACAGCACCGATTACGACTTAAACATCAGGGCTGAAACCGGTACCGGTCCGCTCCCCATCATCTTTCATACCCTCAACAGTGCTGGTGCTTCTGCAGCATTGATTACAGCAAGAATGAACCTGACGCTTGAAAATCTTGAATTTGATGGCAAGCACTCGAATGGAACCCTGGGGAACAGGGTATTGAACATGTATGGGAAAAACTTCAGGGCAACACTGCGTGGCTGCCGGTTGATCAATGACCGGGGAGCAGCCTTCTCCCTACAGGTGGACGGAGTCAAATTGTACATGATCGATTGTGTCATCGGAAACCAGGGACACCACATCTCGGTAGGCGGTAATGGCCGTGCGATAGATATCAGAAATACAGGGACTGTTGATACCATAGTCGTACAAAACTGTACCCTGTACAATTTCAGTGACCGGGTTCTGAGAAACATGGCGCCAATCATCAATTACGTAAAATTTGACCACAATACAGTCGTCAATATCCAGGGATACCACGGATGTATCCAATTGGGAAAAACTAAAACAGCAGTTATCACCAACAACTTGTTCTCCAACCCACTAACATACGGAGACCGTTTGACCGCTCGCTGGAGAACTGAACAGATGCAACCTGACAAGGCCTTTGCAGTCATCACCCACGACAGCCTTTCCACCAACCTCAAGACGGCAACCGTAGAAATGCGGAACAACAACATCTACCACGATCAGAAAATGGTTGATTACTTCAACCTGACTCCCCCCAATGATTCTATAGCAGATGTAAGGCCGGTGAACAATGCCATCGTAAAATTCCTAGGAGCCGCAATGCCACAGGCTTATTTTAAAGAGGAACTGGTGCTAAAAAACACCTCTTCCTGGCAAATGCTGCTCAATTTCAACACCTATTGGGTTTCACATCCAAAAGCATCGGTCTTCCCCAACAACTTCTCGGTGATCTATCCTTATGAATGGGATGTTAGCTATTCCACCACCTCAAAGTCCTACAGGGCAGCTGACAACAATTATCCGGTTGGCGATCTCAACGCCTGGCCTGCATTAAAGGCACAATGGGCGCAGGGAATTGTGCAGAAGAGTGCACCGCTAAAGTCTCTAAACATCGGAGAGGTGACCATCGACAAGAGTTTTCCCAATCCTTTTCCAAACCAGACCACCATCTATTACAGTGTATCTCATCCCCAAAAGGTGGAGGTTAGTGTATTCAATTCTGCCGGTCAATTATCCAAAGTACTGGTAAATAGCGAAATGGATGCAGGAAGCTACAGCGTTGTCTGGGATGGGAATAGCAATGCCGGGGCATCACTGCCAAAGGGAATCTACTTTCTGCAAATTGCCGGAGAGAAGGAGAGGGTGGTTAAAAAAATCATCAAAAACTAATGTAGCAACCAGGACTTCAATTCCAATGCAAGACCAGGTAAACTGATGGTGGATCAATCCGAAAGGAATTGATTCATCTTCAGTTTTATTTTACAGTAATCAAGTTTTAATTTTGGTATCCTGAATCTTCGTAAGGAAAGCACAGATCCTTCTTGACCAAATAATCGCTGTCAAATCATCCAATATCAAACTATATACCTGGAAGTCATCTGTACATAATTGGGGATAAACAGTTTCAGCTACTGTTCATTTTACCTTAAAAAATTGCTTTTTTAATAAATTATATGGAACCGAAGAGCTGCGAAACCATTAGCCGTTCGTATACTTCCGGTTAGTTCCCGGCAGGAGTGAAAATGATCCCAAGAGCATAAAACTGAACCAAATTCAAATATGTTTTATAACATATGGATTTATATCATTGAATATCTGAAACTTACCAACTGGTTGAAACAAAACCAGGAAATCGTGTAGTAATCCAACAATTAGATGATATATTTGGTCGACCAATTTTTGGTCGACCAATTTTTTTTTTACAATAAGCCGTCATGGACCTACTTGAAAAATTTGATACAATTAGAGTTGAAAGCCCGGTTGACAAGATCATCAATCAACTCAGAAAATCGATTGTCACCGGCCAAATCAACCCGGGAGACCGCCTTCCCTCTGAAAGACAGCTCTCTGAAAAATTTGGGATTGGGCGTACCTATGTCAGGGATGCCATTAAAAAACTGGAAGTTTTTGGTATACTGAAGACCAATCCACAGAGTGGCACCATTGTTTCCGGTATTGATATTTCGGCCATGGAAGGGCTTTTTACCAATATAATAAAAATGGGAGAAAACGATTTTGCCCATTTGGTGGAGACCCGTGTTTTGATGGAGTGTTTTGCTGCCAGACAAGCTGCCCTCCGCAGAAGTTCAAATGATATACATATGCTCGAAGAAGCGCTGGAACAGTACAAAATAAAAGTGGAAGCTGATCTGTCAGCGGTAAATGAAGATTTCAATTTTCACCTGAAGATTGCTGAAGCCAGTCAGAACTCAGTAATTAAATCATTGATGCTCATTATCATACCAGATATCATAATGATTTACCGAAAATTGAATGTTTGCGGAGATGGTCGTTTTCTGAAATCATTGGGGGAACATGCCGAAATTTTGGATTGCATCGTAAGGCAGAAGCCGGATGCTGCTGAAGAGGCAATGAGAAAACATTTGAAAGATGTACTTGAATTTAGCCTGACTTACATGGGACAAACAAAATAGCAATCGATATGACCAGCAATACAAGTTAAAAAGGATTGACTAATAGTTAGTCAATCCTAGTCAATCAAAAATAAAAGCGTTCAACTTGTTAATATTCCCAAAGTCTTTGCCAAGAAAAGGAATAGAAAGCTGAATCCTTTAGATTCTGTGTTCAAAGGTAATATGTTAAAATGAAATACCCATAAGACAAATATCACCCCGAATGAAAATGATCCTGCGATGACGGGTTGGGTACTCCAAGTGTTTATTAATAACAAATTTAATAACACCTGAAATTCAGAATTACATCTTTGACCTCCTCCAATATCGAATAGATTTTGAATACCTATAACTATCAAGGAATGAAAAAAAATAACATATAAAATGAAAAAAAACTTTATTTTACTACTATTTATAATCTGTCTGGTGCACCATGGCCATTCACAAAATACCCTTACCGGGACAGTAATTGACGCACAAAACAAAACACCATTGGTTGGTGCAACAATATCCATCAAAGGGTCAATATCTGGTACAGCTGCCGATGTTGATGGCAAATTTCAATTAAAAACACCTGCAAACGCGACCTTGCTGGTTTCATTTATCGGCTATCAAAGCAAAGAGGTCATCTATACCGGACAAACTTCGCTCATCATTGGTCGCTCTGCTGATTTCTCGGCCATTGATGAGGTGGTGGTTGTAGTGTATGGTACCCAAAAGAAGTCGCATCTTACCGGGGCCATTTCAAAGGTTTCAAATGAGAAATTGGGACAAATTCCGGTTGCGCGTGCAGATGAAGCACTTATCGGCAAAGTAGCTGGTGTTTCGATACAGGTTACGGATGCAAAGGCTGGTGCAAGTCCAACCATTCGGGTCAGGGGAACTGGCTCTATCACAGCAAGTTCTTCTCCATTGATCGTAATGGACGGAGTTGCCGTTTCATCTGATTACCTGGGAAGCATCGATATGAATGACGTAGAGTCAATAGAGGTATTGAAAGATGCTTCCTCAGCTGCAATCTACGGTTCGCGTGGAGGCAATGGTGTAATTATGATTACCACGAAACAAGGGAAAGAGGGTAAAACAAAGTTTAGCTTTAATTCCTTTTATGGAAGCAAATTTACAGCCAAGTACCAAACGAGGCCAACAATCGCCAACTGGACACAAGCAGTCAGCGACTACAACTCCGGAAATCTTACCAACGAAGCCAAGTTGATCAATCTGCTAGGAACTGAAACCAATTGGACCGATGTGATGTTTGACGGAGGGGCGATCCAAAACTACTCTCTGAGCGCAACAGGTGGAAATGACAAAACGAAATTTTCCATTTCAGGGGGTTATCTATCAGACGATGGCGTACTTCTGACTGATAGTTACAAAAAAATGAATCTGCGGATCAATCTAGACACCAAAGTAAACAATGTCTTAGAGTTTGGTGGAAATATCAATCCTTCTTATACTTCGCAGCGCGATTTTGCGATCGGCATCCATGATGCAATACGACAATCACCCTGGTTGCCCCTTTACATTGACGAGAACAATATTCAATATGTAAACAAGACAAAATACCCTCTGGTTCAGGTCGGGGACTATGCCTATGAAGTTTATTTTGATGGCTATGTTTTACCTGGCAATGCGGCAGGAACCACGATTAGCTCAACGACCAATGAGAGCGCCCTTGCCAAAGTGCAGGAACGGGAAACCTACAACTACAATTTCAGGTTGTTTACCAATGTCTATGCGAAACTCAACATAGCCAAAGATCTCGCTTTCAAAGCTTCGGTAGCAGCAGAGTACAATAACCTGCAAACCGACAGATGGGTTGGAAACAAACTGCTTTCGGGAACTGCTGGAACCTCTTCCACCTACAATACAAATCTATACACACACCTTGTCAGCGAAAATATTTTCACCTACAACAAGGCAGCTGGGAAGCACTCTTTTGGGGCTGTAGCTGGTTTAGCATGGGAAAAATCGTTTGTTAACTCCTCTGGTGAAACAGGTACTGGTTTTAAATTCGACAACATTCATACCCTGAATGCCGCCACCACCATAGCAAGTGCTACAACCTACAAAAGTGAGGAATCACTGCAATCGATTATCAGCAGATTTAACTATGCTTTCGGCGATAAATACCTGATCTCCTTCAGTGCCAGGTGGGACGGTTCTTCCCGTTTCGGTGTGGACACAAAATATGGTTTCTTCCCTGCTGCATCGGTTGGATGGAGAGTCACTGAAGAGGATTTCCTGAAGGGGAATAAACTGGTATCAAATTTAAAAGCCCGTTTCAGCTACGGGGTCTCAGGCAACAATGCCGTAGGTCCATATGATGCAATTGCCCGTTTGCAGGCAGTAAATGCAGTATTTGGAGGTTCTGCAACCTCAGGCTTCAATCCGGCAAACATTGCCAATCCAAAACTCGGTTGGGAAAAATCGGTTGAGTTGGGTCCGGGTATTGATCTGGGATTATGGGACAACAAACTCACTTTCTCTTTTGATTATTACAACAGAACATCCAAAGACTTGTTATTGAATCAGGAGATTCCATCCGTCACTGGTTTCAATACAACTACTGTAAATATTGGCAAAGTAAGGAACAACGGTTTTGAAATTGAACTAACAGGACATATTGTTAACACTAAAAACCTGATTTGGACTGCTTCGGCAAACTTGTCCCACAACAAAAATGAGTTGGTAGACTTTGCAGGAGCGAATGGATTAATTTCCTCCGTCGATTCCAAACGCCCTTCAGAATATATTGCCCTGGAAGGAAACCCGATTTCCTCATTCTATGGATATTTGTATGAAAAAGAGGTTCCAAACAAATACCTTACAAAACCGTTGTACCCCATTGGTGCTGACAGCCAGGATTGCTATGTGAAAGACATTTCCGGACCAAATGGCGTTCCGGATGGCATCATTACCTCCGACGACCGTACGATTCTTGGTTCTCCCTATCCAACTTGGATCTGGGGACTTACCAATCAGTTCACCTGCATGGATTTTGATTTAAGCTTCACCCTCCAGGGTTCCCATGGGGCCAAAGTCCGCAACATGGATCCTCAGTATCTCAACAACCAGTTTTCAACTACAATGGATTACGTCTCTACCTTCCCCGACAAAGCCCTGGTTCGCGAAAAAATATACACCGATAAATTTGTGCAGGATGCATCCTATGTTGCATTACGTACGATAAACCTTGGTTACACTTTACCCAAAGCTACCGCGAATCGGATGGGTATTTCAAGTATCAGGATATATGCGTCGGGTCAGAACCTGTTTTACCACATGGCAGATTCCTATACCAGCTTTAATCCAGAAGGTGTTACCGATGCTTCCAGTCCTCTCCGAGGAGGTTATCAGGTTGGGGCCGCTCCTATTTCAAAAGCAATAACATTCGGTGTTAACCTGGAATTTTAAACTTTAAAAGGAATACAAATGAAACGAACGTGAGTTAAACCCACAAAAAATTACAAAAATTCTTTTTGTGAATTTCCTACTAGCGTTCTAATTATCATTAATTTAACTAAGATATTTTCGATGAAAAAATTAAAATTTATAACCATCCTTTTTATTGGAATCCTGGTAATGAATTCCTGTAAAGAATACCTGGACCTTTCACCAATTAGTGAAATAGCCATTGAAGGATTCTATTCCAACAATACGGAGGTCGAAGCGGGTGTTATTGCCATATACGATGGAATGCAAACCATGGTACAAACTGAATATGCGCTAACTGAGATGCGTTCGGACAATTCAAAAACCAGGAACCGTGAGGGAGAAGGAGCGCAGTTTGAGACAATGAATGTTGATCCGGGAAATAGCATTGTTGCTGCTTACTGGGCAAATAATTACAACATTATCTTCAGGGCCAACATCGTGCTTGAAAATCTTGGAGCAGTTACGGTTGCTGCCAAGAAGAGTCAATTTGAAGGAGAAGCAAAATTTGCAAGGGCCTTGTGTCACTTTAATCTGGTACGTGCTTTTGGGAATATCCCGTTGGTCAAGCAGGTAATTCGTCTTACCGATGACAAGGCACTCTACACACAAGCTCCCAAAAATGAGGTTTACGCATCGATTATAAGTGATTTAAAGGATGCTGCTGGCATGCTGCCCGCCAGGGCTGGTATAGCAGAGGGAAGAGCAACAAAAGATGCTGCCAATGCCTTGCTTGGAAAAGTTTACCTCACCACCGGAGATTTCACATCTGCAAAAAATGTACTTGGCGCCATCAGCAGCACTGATTACAGCCTACTTCCATTGTTCAATGATGTATTTTACAAAGAACGGAGCAAAGAGATCATCTTTGCGGTACAGTTTATCAACGACAACTCCCTGGAAAGTGAATTGTTCTCTTTAGATTTTACCTCAAAGGGCCGGGCAACCGGATTGAACCTGGCATCAGATGACCTGATGGCTGCTGTTGACCCTGCTGATAAAAGAAAACCAACACTCTTCTATCTCGAACCTGCAATCAACAAATGGGAGTGTGGAAAATACCTTTCTAATTCTACCAACAGTTCGTATAGCGGAAATGACTGGATTGTATTGCGTTATGCCGATATTTTGCTGATGCAGGCAGAAGCTATTCTGGCTGGAAATGCATCAACATCCGATGCAACTGCCGTGGCTGCATTCAATGCCATTCGCACCAGGGCTGGACTGCCAACCGTAACTGCTGTTACGAAAGACGCCCTGTTAAAGGAACGCAGAGTTGAACTGGCTTTCGAAAACCAAAGATTATACGACCTTGTACGCTTTGGGGTGGCAGATGCAGTGATGGGTGCTTTTTCACTCAGGGCAGAAGCCAATTTTACCTATAGTCCAACTGCACTCCTTTTACCCATACCACAAAGAGAAATCAATTTGTACAACAAACTGTCCCAAAATCCCGGCTACAACAAATAACCAGGCAGAGGATTCTATTGATAGTGAGGGGAGAAAGGACCCTCCCCTCACTTTTAAAACCAATGAATAAGGCACTTTCCCAATTGTGAACATGATACAGCTCAATAATAAATTTCGAAAAATCAGTTGTTTTTTACTGACAGTTCCATTGCTTCTAAGCATGATGTCAATTAATTCTGCTTCGGTTATTAAAGTAAATGACCCTAAACAACTGGTCAAGGCAATGGCTGAAGTAAGACCTGGCGGCAAAATCATTCTGGCCAATGGCTACTGGACAGATGCGGAACTTCTGTTTAATGCCATTGGAACAGAAAAAAGTCCCATTGAAATTACCGCAGAAGAAAAAGGGAAAGTTATTATAAATGGGATATCCAATATCAGGATTACCGGCAAATACCTGGTGGTTTCTGGCTTTGTTTTGCAAAATGGGTACACTCCTACCAGTGAAGTAATTTCCTTTCGCGAAAAAGATGGCCGCTATGCCAACAACTGCAGGCTGACCGATTGCGCAATTGATGGGTTCAACAATCCCGAAAGGTTTGCCACCGAAACCTGGATTGGCCTTTACGGGAAAAACAACCGGGTCGACCATTGCACTTTTATTGACAAACGAAGCCAGGGAGTCACGGTCACTGTTTTCCCAATTGACGAAGCCAGTCAGAACAACCAACATCTGATCGACCACAACTATTTTGGCTACAGACAGAACCTGGGATCCAACGGGGGCGAAACCATGCGGTTGGGAACAAGCACCTATTCACTTGCCAATTGCGGGACCATGGTCGAAGCCAACTATTTCGACCGCTGCAACGGTGAACTGGAAATCATCTCGAACAAAAGTTGCGGGAACACCTTCAAGGACAATACCTTCCGGGAATGTGCCGGCACACTTACCTTCAGGCACGGGCACGACAACCTGGCCACAGGCAATGTCTTTTTTGGAAATGGCAAAGTGTACACCGGGGGCATAAGGATCATCAATGAACGGAACAAAGCGATCAACAATTATTTGTCAGGGTTAACGGGATACCGGCTCCGCGGAGCGCTGGTGGTGATGAACGGGGTTCCCAATTCGCCAATCAACCGCTACAACCAGGTGATTGAAGGGGAATTTCTGAACAACACTTTCGTGGATTGTGACTACATCCAGTTGTGTGCAGGCAAGGATGAAGAGCGCTCGCTGCCACCGGTAAGATCAAGAATCGAGGGAAACATTTTCTACCACACAGGCAAAAATGAACTATTTACTGTCTATGACGATATAAGTGGCATTGCCATCCTCAACAATTTCTCCAACAAACCAATTTCTGCCATACAGAAGGGGATTGAGGTGGTGCCGATGCAGATCGAAAAAAAGAATGGAGAGTTTGCCCTGCCGTCACTTTCTGCATCCGGGAAGGTAGGGTGCAATTTCAGAAAGCCGGTAGCTTCCCTTGAAAACACGGGAGCAGCATGGTATCCCAAAAGAGATTCAGCGCCAGTTTTTGATCGGGGCAAGACAATCCCTGTGGAACCAGGCCTGAACACCCTTTTTGAGGCTTTGAAACAAGCCAGTGACGGAGACATTCTTCATTTAAAAAAGGGGGAATATACGTCTACAAAAGATCTTTACATCAAATGTGCTGTTACCATCAAGTCGGCTTCCCCGGAAGAAACACCAGAGTTGAACAGCGAGAAGAACCATTTTTTCACCCTGGAAAACAACGGATCGTTAAAACTCCAGGGAATTCTGATCAGTGGAAAAAAATCACCGGATATGGCTGGCAACGGAATCATCGCCACCACCAGATATTCCATGAACCGCAATTACAAGTTGATTGTGGAAGACTGCAGAATTGAAGCGTTGGATGTGAACAATGCCTTCGATTTTCTAAAAGTTAGCCAGTATACTTTTGCCGATTCGATCCTGTTGAGAAATTGCAGGTTCAGCAACATTACCGGAAACATCCTTGAGTTGAACAAGGAAACTGAGGATCTGGGAATTTACAATGCGGAACATGTCAACATCGAAAACTGCCTATTCAACAATATTCAGGGTACTGTTTTGAATCTGTACCGGGGAGGTACCGACGAAAGCACCTTTGGTCCAAACTTACTCATTGATCATTGCGTTTTTAACGAATCAGGAAAAGGGAAAAGGAACAAATCGGCTAAAATCATCTCACTGCACGGAGTTCAACTTGCACGGATAACCAATTCATTGTTTAACAATTGTGCGGATATCCATCTATTTCTCACCAACGGCGAACCTATAAACAGGATAACCAACAACAACATTTATCCTGGAGTACCGGTCAGGTCAAACAGCGCGGAACTCAAAACTGAAGCAATCTCATTCATAAGATGCGGATTTGAAAAGGAGAGCTGGCTACTTGACCAAAATTCACCCCTTAAAAACGGCGCCACGGATGGCAAGGATTTAGGGTTAACAAAATATTTAAAATGAGATTAGTCTTTAAAAAAGTGTCTAAAAAGTGTTATTTTGGAATGCTGGCACTCCTGCTGGTTGTGAATTCATTGATCCTGACTGATAAGGTTTCTGCGCAAACCGTCAAACAGAAATCGGCAGTAAAAAACCAGCATCCCTGCCTGATTCTCAAAAAGAGTGATGTTCCTGCACTCCGTGATGGACTGGACAAATACCCTTTGCTCATGCGATCCTTCCTCACAAGCAGGGAGATTGCCGACCGGGCAATTCAATCCGGGATAAAGGTTCCTGTTCCCACCGATGCAGGTGGCGGATACACCCACGAACAACACAAGTTAAATTACATGTCCATGTACCGTGCGGCCATGGTCTACCAGCTTTCGGGTGATCAGAAATATGCTGTCTATGTGCGTGACATGCTGCTAAAATATGCAGCACTTTATCCTGCCCTCGGACTTCATCCGCAACGGAAGGGTCCCGGACCCGGCAAACTGTTCTGGCAGGGACTGAACGATGCAGTCTGGCTGGTTTACACCATCCAGGCTTATGATGGGATATATGATTTTTTGAGTGATAATCAGCGTAGTAATATTGAAAGCAACCTTTTCCGCAACATTGTCAACTTCTTTACCATCGAGGACAGCTACTCCTTCAACCGGGTGCACAACCACGGTACCTGGGCCGTGGCGGGTATAGGCATGACCGGGATGGTCCTCGAAGACAAAAAGTTGACCGACATGGCGCTCTACAGCACCAGGCTTGACAGCACAGGCGGCTTTGTCAAACAAATTGCCGATCTGTTTTCACCTGACGGATACTACTCAGAAGGTCCTTATTACCAGCGCTATGCCATCCTGCCCTTCCTGATTTTCGCCAAAGCACTTGACAACAACCGCCCCGAATTAAAGATATTCCAATACAAAAATGGCGTACTTACCAGGAGTGTCATGAGCCTGTTGCAGCTCACCAATACCGATGGACGTTTCTATCCGCTCAACGATGCCATGAAGGAAAAGACCATGAATACACCCGAAATGGTTTTTGCCGCCAACATTACCTTCGGACTGACTGGAAACAAGGAGTTGCTGGATATCAGCAACCAGCTGGGAGAGGTCCTGCTGAGCGCCGATGGACTGAGTGCAGCCAAAATGATAAAGAACAATCAATCCAAACCATTTGTCCGGAAATCGGTTTTGCTTCGCGATGGCGTTGATGGCAAACAGGGAGGATTGGCCATCTTCAGATCAGGAGCAGGAGAAAATCAACTTTCGGCAGTTTTTAAGTTTACCACCCAGGGTATGGGACACGGCCATTTCGACCGGTTATCCTATACATTTTACGATCATGGCAATGAAATATTAACTGATTATGGCTCTGCCAGGTACCTGAATATTGAAAGCAAGGATGGCGGACGCTACCTGACAGAGAACAAAACCTGGGCCTGCCAGACCGTGGCCCACAATACCGTCGTTGTCAACGAAAAATCGCAGTTTGAGGCCAATGTGGAAGAGTCAGACAAATTTCATCCCGACCTTCTTTTTTCTGACCTAGACAACCCGGAGTGTCAAATTGTGGCCGCAGCAGATTCGAACAGTTACAAAGGGGTGGTTTTGCAAAGAACTTTGGCAAGCATTGGCATCAATGGCAGGCAGTTCCTGGTGGATCTTTTCCGGATCGAAAATCCTTCGATGGCCAATTATGATTTGCCATTCTACTACAATGGGCAGGTCATCGCTACCAATTTCAAGGTTCAAAAAGAGTTGACTTCGAAGTCGGTCGTTGGAACCCAAAATGGGTACCAGCACCTTTGGCTGGATGCCAAAGCTTTGTCTGTAAATCAAATGGCTTCAATCACCTTGATGAACAACCATAGTTTCTACACCATTTCCATTTTGGGCAACAGACAGACGGACCTCCTGTTTACCAGCCTTGGCGCAAATGACCCCAATTTCAACTTAAGAAATGAAACCGGAATCCTGGTAAGGCAGAACCATACTGCCAGCCACACTTTCGTTGCTGTTCTGGAATCTCACGGAGATTATGATCCAGGGAATGAGATCGTTCAAAACGCAACGGGCTCAGTTGATAATATTGAGTTACTATCTTCAGGAAAAGAGCACTCACTGGTGAAAATAGCCTTGTCAGATGGCACAGTCAGGCTGCTGGCTGTTTCACACAAAGCCGATCCTGAAAAGAATCACACCATAAACCTCGGATCAAAGGAGATCACCTGGAAGGGAAATTACAGATTACTCACAGATAAAAAACAACAATGATGGAAAGCAAAACTTTTTTAATTGCAGATGAGATGAAATGGGAGGAGCTTGGAGGCGGAGTTTCCAGGCAGATTACGGGTTTCAATACCCAGATCATGATGGTCAAAGTGAAATTCAGCAAAGGATCGATCGGGTCACCTCACCAGCATTTCCATTCGCAAACCACCTATGTGGCAGCGGGGTCTTTCGAATTTACTGTTGGAGATGAAAAAAAGATCATCAAACAGGGGGATGCCGTTTACATGAAACCCAATATCCTTCATTCGGCCCTGTGCCTTGAAGAGGGTGAGCTGATCGATGTATTTGCACCGGTCAGGGAAGATTTTTTGGATGGTACTGCTGTCTCATACTTTGGTAACAATAAGTAAATCATGAAGATAAAAGGATTACGCTGGACCATTATTGGCCTCATCGGACTTGCCACGGTGATCAATTACATCGACAGGAGTACCCTGGCAATTATGTGGCCAAGCATTTCCAAGGATCTGGGCATGACGAAAAACGACTATGCCATTATCCTGAATGTATTCATGACAGCCTACGCCATCGGGCAACTGATTTCGGGCAGACTATTCGACAAGGTTGGCACGCGGATGGGGTATGTCATCGCCATTGCCTTGTGGGGAGTTTCCTCCTTTCTGCACTCCTTCGCAAGGGGAATTCTCTCCTTCAGCTTTTTCAGGGTGACGCTGGGATTGGGTGAAGCCGGGAACTGGCCGGGAGCAGCCAAAAGCAATGCCGAGTGGTTTCCAATTAAGGAGCGTGCCATCGCCCAAGGGATGTTCAATGCGGGAGCATCGATTGGTTCCGTGATCGCTCCGCCCTTGATTGCCATGCTTTGGGCCGCATTTGGATGGCGGATTACCTTTATGATCGTAGGTTCATTCGGGATCCTTTGGATTCTCCCCTGGCTTTTGATCAACAAGGCCATCCCGTCCAAACATCCCTGGATCACCAAAAAAGAGCAGGATTACATTGTAGCCGGTCAGCACCAAAAGGAGGCTGCTGCACAAAATCAGAAAGCACTGAGCCTGAGACAAATTCTTTCATTCAGGGAATCCTGGGCGGTGCTAATTTCACGCCTCTTTCTCGAACCGATCTGGTGGTTGTTTGTCGGCTGGATGCCCCTCTACCTGGCCGATGTATATGGTTTCGACGTCAAGCAAATCGGGCTGTTTGCCTGGTTCCCCTATGTCGGGGCCGCCATTGGAAGTATCAGCGGTGGTTATTTTTCCGGAAGGATGATCTCAAATGGAGCCAGCATCAACAAAGCCAGGAAAACGGCCATCACCATCGGCGGAGTGATCATGTTTCTGGGATTGATCACCACCATTCTGGCGGCAGACACACCGCTTAAATTTGTGGTGATTGTAGCCGGGGTATTGTTCGGATTTCAATTTGTGATTGGCAATATCCAGACCATTCCAAGCGACCTCTTCTATGGGAAGTCGGTTGGCTCCCTTGCGGGATTGGGCGGAACGGTCGGCGTCTTTGCAGTCATTATGATGAATTTTATGGTACCGGTTATATCTAAAATATCCTATATCCCGATATTTATCATGATCGCTGCATTCGTACCGCTTGGAATTGGGTCCATCTATCTACTAGCCAAAAAGATAGGACCCGTACAGGAAAAATAATTCAGAAGAATGGCTGCTTTGTTAACGAAAAAGCAAAGAATATTCTGTTTCGACCACTAAAATGACTACCAACAAATCCAGCCATGTAGTGGCGTAATATTGGTAGAGAGGAGACAAAAATAAATGTCCCGGAAAAAAGCAACGAAATGCAATGCTAAACTTTCTTCTTTGCGTTTCCTTGCGTGCTTTGCGAGACCCAAACCATAAATTAAAAACAAATAATAAGACCATGAGATTATCAGGAAAAGTAGCAATTGTAACCGGCGGTGCAAGGGATATTGGCCGTCAGGTATCTTTAAAACTGGCCGCTGAGGGGGCAAAAGTTGTAGTCAACTATTTTGACAATGAAAGCGATGCCACAGATACATTAAAAATGATCCAAGCTGCCGGCGGAGAAGCCATCGCTGTTCAGGGGGACATGACCAAAGCCGAAGAGGTTAAAAAGCTGGTCGAAAAAACCTTGTCTGCATTTTCAGGCAAAATTGACATTCTTGTCAACGTAGTTGGAGGTCTTGTTGGCCGGCACCTGATCACTGAAATGGAGGAGGAGTTCTGGGATTTTTTGATGACAGTCAATGTCAAATCCGTCTTCCTCACTACCCGGGAGGTGGTCCCCCACATGCCTCCGGGAAGCTCCATCATCAACTTCTCATCACAAGCCGGGCGCGATGGCGGTGGACCGGGAGCCTCGGCCTATGCCACCGCAAAAGGTGCAGTAATGACCTTTACCCGTTCGATGTCCAAGGAGTTGGGACCCAAGAATATTCGGGTCAATGCCGTAGCACCCGGCATGATTGCCACCTCCTTTCACGACCGTTTTACCAAGGACGAGGTTCGCGAGAAAGTAGCTGCCGGTACACCACTCAGAAGGGAAGGAAATGCTGGTGAAGTGGCAGACCTGGTTGCCTATCTGGCATCTGAAGAGGCGACCTTTCTTACCGGACTGAATGTGGACATCAACGGTGGATTGTATTTCTCCTGAGATGAAGTGGTAAAATTCTTTCAAATAGATTAAATAATTCAAATTCGAACGATCTCTTCAAGAGAATGAACGATAATTGATAAATAGAGACAAACGGGAACCCTAACTTAGCAGGACAAACTAACGGTATTGTTTCGTTTTGACCATCAAATACCACAATAAACTCCAAATAAACAAAAACAACATGGAAAAAAAAGAAGAAAGATGTAACTATCAACGCAGAGAGCAATTCAGCATGTTTAGGCTGCCCAGCCTCTTGGTTTTGCTGATTCTACTGTTCAGCTACGCCACGCTGCAGGCCGGTTCATCAACAAAACCAGGCCATACTCCGTCCGGTGCTTCCCAGCAAAAGCAAATAACAGGTAAAGTCATTGACGAGAACGGGGCACCCCTTCCGGGAGTTACCATTGTGGTCAAGGGAACCACCACAGGGGTTGTTTCTGCAAGTGACGGAACCTATTCAATTACCCTGCCAAAGGGAAACAATACCCTAACTTTCTCGTTCATCGGTTACAGAGTCACTGAAATTCCTGTTGGCAACAAATCTGTTGTTGATGCAGTATTGGCAGAGGAGATCAAAAATATCGATGAGGTTGTGGTGATTGGCTATGGGACCCAAAAGAAATCGCATCTGACCGGTTCCGTCGCAACTTTAAAAAGTGAAGGATTGGATGAAATCCCGGTTTCCGGCGTTAGCCAGGCACTACAGGGAAAACTGGCTGGTGTCTCCGTCCAGCAGCTTGATCCAATGGCAGGTGAATCAGCCGTGATCCGCGTACGCGGGATGGGCTCCATCAGTGCAGCCGTTGAACCGTTGGTTGTGGTGGACGGATTTCCAATTCCGGATGGATTGTCATCCGTAAGCATGGGTAACGTAGAATCCATTGAAGTCCTGAAGGATGCAGCCTCTGCTGCCATGTACGGTTCCCGTGCTTCAGGCGGTGTAATTCTGATCACTACCAAAAGCGGAAACAGCATCAAGCCCAAATACAACTTCAAAATGTATGCCGGTCCCCGCACTGCCTTAAAACTTCCCAAAATTCTCAACAATGACGAATACGTTCAGCTTCAATGGGATGAGGCAGCCATGCGTATGCAGGATCCTACTGTAGACGGGACCAATGCCACCATGAAGTTTAACTTATCTGCCGATGCCGACAAAGCTGCCTGGCTGATGACAAAATATTACCTCGATCAACCCACCAACTGGATGGAAGAGGTGATGCGTGACCAGGGTTCTATCCAAAACTATCAACTGAGCGCATCAGGTGGAAACAAAGACATTAAATACTATATATCAGGCAACTACAATGCCGAAGATGGCATTGCCAGGTACAGCAATTACGACAAGTACAACTTCCTTGCCAAACTGGACATCAATTTATCAAAGGCGGTTTCCATAGGGTTTAATCTTTCACCAACCTACAGCAAACAGACGAAACCTGCGGTCGGTATTTCGGAAGTTTCCCGCAGTTCCTCCTGGTTACCAGTCCGTCACAATGCTGCAACGGCTGCCCTTACCGGAAAAATTGCAGGAGATTATGCCATGGCCGGTGACTTCTCGG
>CAZVTL010000021.1:0-27069 GCA_964630075.1 uncultured Tangfeifania sp. | reverse complement strand
GACCCCGGTCTGTTACGTCCCGACCCTGGTCTGTTTTAATTTGACCCTGATCTGTTCTGTTTTGACCCCGTTCTGTTTCATTGTAACCCCGATTGAAAATCAACCCCGGCAGTAATTGCACAGCCCTGTCTGCCGGGGCTGGTCAAATTATTGAACGGCTAAAGGCACATCCGGTTGAGTGGATCTACCCTGCGGAGCAAACAAAATGCCCAGGTCGTCGACGATGCTCTTTGTACCGGGTACATTGAGTGAAGCGGCGATTTTCGACATTTTGTAGGTTACCCGTGCAAACTGGTAGAGCTCCGCACCGGCAAGCATTCGGGTATCGCTAACCATCTCACTGAGGCGGCTTAGCTCACGTTCCACGGTTTGAAGTCCGGTATAGACCTTCAGGTCATTTTTGGCCGCTTCAAGTAAGGGTGGGTTGGGAGAAATAGCTGTCTCTTGGGAGGCATATTCAACGGCTTTCAGCGCGAATGGAACCCTGCCCTCGTCGAGCATGGCAGTCGCTTTTTTGTCGCCGGGAGAGAGTAACACCAGATAAGGAAGCTTCTGGCGAATGGTGGCAATGGCCTGGAGAACTTCTTCAAGTTCCTGGTCAGGTAACGTGGCATCAAGAGAATTTAACATAACTTCAAAATTTAATGGTTTATAAACAAAGAAAACTATCAAAAGAGCATAAGGCTGTGTTATGCTATTTCTTTGGGAGGTTATTTTCTCGTTTGGAAATTTTAAATTTTGGCGAAAACTTTCAAGAAGTATGAATTTTTGGTAATTGGATAGACCAAGATAGGAAAAAAAAGTCAAATATCCTAGTCTTATATGGATTTGCAGCTAATTATTTTTTCCGGTTTGAATGCAAACTAGCGCTGACATCCTTTTGTGAAAGGGCCAAAATTTTTCACAATACCGACATTATCTTTATCTTTGACTGTATCGCAGAAAACGAATAGAATAGGACAAAGTAATATTCATTTCATGGAAATTATAAAACAACCATTGGGAATAGTTTTTTACAAACTGCTCCAATGGTAATTAGCACAAAGCAAAACAAATGAAGAATCGGTCTAAAGAATACGTAACAGTAGCTTCAATTATTGTTTTATTACTAATTGCGTTCGCATCGTTCGATCAACTTGGCGCTGCCAATCCGGTTAAAAAGGACAATTCCGGTTTTCTTAAGATTGTTGAGGATTATGCCAATGCAATGATTAAGCAGGGACGTGACCACTACGGGAAAGAATATTCCCCCTTATTTGCCTCGGCCTTGAACCGCGAAACCATGAAGCTAGGTACCAAAGTAGAATTTGGGAGCATCGAAGGGGTACGTGAAACCGACAGGGCACTTGGAGGTGCCAACCCGCTATCCGATAAGGAATTGTTACAGATATTGTATAAACTGACCGACCTCACCGGGGATAAAAAATATGCGAAGGAGGCCGATGATGCGTTGGGATTTTTTTTCTCCCATTGCCAAAGTCCGGCGACGGGGCTTATGTGTTGGGGCGAACACCTTTATTGGGATTTTTATAGCGAAGCATGTGCCCACGCGCCTAACTTTGATATCCACGAAACTGAGGTGTGGCCATTCTGGGATCAATGTTACAAGCTGGCTCCCGATGCATGCTGGAAATTTGCCATTGGAGAATGGGATCACCAAATTTTCGACAAAATGACCGGTGATTTCAGCCGACATGCCAAATGGTCGGAACATGGACCGAAATCCGGGTTCGAATTTCCCCGGTATGCAGGACAAATGATTGAACGTTGGGCTGATGCATACAGTAGAAAAGAAAATTTTAACCGTGAGCGAAGGGATGAGTTATTGACAGCAATAGAACTCCTTTTTAGAAGGATGGAGGAGAATACAAAGTTGACCAAATCGGGCTATTTGCCGGCAGGCCGTGCCATCGAAGGGGACCATATCAACGTTGTTTGGCTGACCAGCAATCTTGAATTGGCAAGGTGTCTTGAGAATGCAGCTCATTTGATGGATACAGAAATGGCCACACGAATGAAAAAGTTTGCACTACAACAGGATATAAATTTCCTGAATGCCCCGCATAATTTTGACTCCATTGGTGGTGGTTTTGCGGTAACCTTGCATGCCGAGACCGGTAAACCACGCACACGTTCGATGAACAAACCATATAGTACTGAATGGGGTTCCGGCTACGGATATGGTCCCCATGCAGGCACTGCCAACCTATGTTATCAGCGATACTCCAGGCTCTATGCTGAATATCCTGAGTTAGCCCAAAAATACAGAGCCTTAATGCTTGTGGCGGCAAATAAATATCTGGAGTCCAGCCCTGATACTTCACAACTTTTAAAACCAGATGTTTTTTCAGATGTAATTGAATTAATGCTGAACAGTTATGAGACGACTGGTGATGAAGTTTACCTTGATCGTGCCAACTATTTTGGTCAACTTGGCGTAAATATTTTTCTCCCTGACGGTTTGCCTTTACCAAGAGCAACGAACAAACACAGCCATTATGAAGCGATGACAGGGGGGCCTGACTTTATGTATGAATTATTGAAGATCCATTTGGTAACAATGACCGAAGCGAAATGAGCCCCCTGCTGGCGCCGGTCGGCGACCCGTGTCTGGCTTTGTAAAAGCAAAATGATCAAATAGTATGATAACCCGGTTACCATCATGATTTTGGAATCAAAACATTTGAGATGGCATACAGCGGATAAACATCAATAGCATCATAACTGCAAAAGTTTTCCAAAGATGTTCTTATTCCTTTGGTTAGCCTCTTTTCATTCATAAATACACGGAGACTCTGCATCGCACCCTGGGTACCTGATTTGACTTCGATGGGGTAGATCTGATCACCCACCTGAAGGAGGTAGTCAACCTGATCATAGGATTTGGACTTTTGGCTCAGTCCTGCAATTCACTATCAATATTTTGTTGGAAGTAGCTGTTATGCAGTCTTTTTTAATTAGTAAAATGAATAATTGAATGCAAAGAAAGTTGATTTATGTAAAATATTGGATGCAAAAATATACTTGTAATTAAAATAATTGTATGCAAAAATTTCAAATTGTCTGAATAATCAGATGCAAGAGTGGTAAAGCACACCCTGTTTCATTTTGACCCTGACAATAAATTGGCAGTAAAAAGAAATCAGCCCTGGCACTCCATTCACAATGCCAACATTATCTTTATCTTTGCCTTTATCGAAGAAAACGAATTCATTATGACAAAAACAGCGATAATTAGTTTTGACAGTGATAATAAAGCTGTAAAGAAAATTATTGATGGCCTTCTAAGCATGGGAGTAATAAAATTGGAGGAATACCCCTACAATCAGAATATTGTTGAAAAGATTAAGCGTGGTGACAAGGCAATCAAAGAGAGTAATGGCATCTCGATTCATCCTGATGAATTATGGAAGTAATATTCACTCCTGAAGCAATTGAGGACCTTCGATTCACGAAGATATCTATATATATTCACTTCGTGGACATTACAAAAAATGACATCTTGGATTAGTCTTTTCAAAATTGTTGATATTCAATAGGATGAATTCACGACGCAATTTTATCCAACAACTGGCAGGTGGTGCAGCCTTGCTTTCCATGCCTGCCCTGCTGGGTTTTGCCGAAGAAAACAAATTCCCGGTGCGGGCCATTACGCAAGGGCCAAAATTTCACTGGTTTGGCTATTACGACAAACTTCAGTTCGATCCGACTGGCCGATATCTATTGGGAATGGAGGTGGATTTCGAACATCGTTCGCCGGGTCCCGACGACGAAATCCGCATTGGAATAATTGATCTGCACGACAACGATCGCTGGACCGACCTCGGCGCAAGCCTTTCGTGGGGATGGCAGCAAGGGTGTATGTTGCAGTGGGTTCCCGGTTCAAAATCCGAAATCATCTGGAATGACCGGGAGGGCGACCATTTTGTGAGCCGCCTGCTGAACGTCAAGACAGGGAGGAAACGCACCCTGCCAAAAGCAGTTTATGCACTAAGTCCGGACGGAAAGTGGGCCATAGGTACTGAGTTTTCACGCATTCAAAATTTGAGGCCGGGTTACGGATACGCCGGTGTGGCCGATCCCTTCGAAGAGGCAAAGGCACCCAAAGAAATTGGTTTGTACAAATTGAACCTTCGCACAGGCGATCATCAATTGCTGTTTTCTTTGGCCGATCTGGCTGCGATTCCCCACCAAGGCGAATCGGTGGCCGACAATTTTCATTGGTTCAACCATCTGCTGGTGAACACCGATGGAACCCGTTTCACCTTTCTGCACCGCTGGCGTCCGCAGCGAACCGACCGGCAAAAAATGGCCACCGGAGGATTTGTTACCCGCATGTTCACAGCCTCAGCCTCAGGCGACGACCTTTTCTGTATCGATCCATCGGGATTTACTTCCCATTTTATTTGGGAGGATCCCACGCACATCAACGCATTTACCCAGCCAGCAGGGCAACCACAGGGTTTTTACATCCTGGAAGATAAAACAGGAAAATACCAACGCATCGGAGCAGAAAAAATGGCTGTGAATGGTCACCAAACCTATTTGCCGCAGGGAAACGGGAAAGAGTGGATCTTGTGCGACAACTACGCCAATTCGCGCAGCCGTAACCAAACACCCTATCTTTACCATGTGCCCACCGATCGCCGTTTTAACCTGGGCGACTTTCCCTTGCCCGAAGCATACAAAGGCGAGTGGCGCTGCGACCTGCATCCGCGTTTCAGTCATGATGGCAAAAAGGTTTGCATTGATTCACCCCATGGCGGAAACGGCCGGCAGTTGTATTTGATTGATTTAAGTAGTCAGCGCTTTTAAGTTATGGGAAAAATAAATGCTGCATTCTTCAAAAATTTGACACCTCTAAATCTCCCCAAAGGGGAGACTTCAGATTCGTGTTCTAATCGACATCAGTGCAGAACTCCCCTCCTTTGGAGGGGGTAGGGGGAGGTCAAAATGATGAGGTTTTAAAGTGTGACATTATTTAGTTCTTCTTACTTATTGAACAACCATGAATAGAAGTTTTGTTGATCCCAAGAAAGGTAATAATCTTTCCTTTCTCGTTTAAAATTCGTCCAGTTATTGTAATTCACAGACCTAAATAGTAGAAAATATTCTATTATTTAACTTGTTTTAGTAGAAAATTTTCTACTTTTGCTTCCTAATCCGACGAATGGCATGAAATCAAGCGAATTGAACAAGCTTATACTACGGAATGGATGGAAAGTAGTTCGACAGAGTGGAAGCCATATTATTTACGAAAAAAATAGTATCCATTATACTGCGACATTCCATGGAAGCAAGGAAGTTGGTAGGGGATTGGAAATGAAGATTAAAAAAGAGATGGGACTAAAGTAATTCTTAAGTTGAAGGTGATGAAGACAATAGAAGCAATAGTAGAAAGGGCAAAAGATGGCACATTTAGTGTTTATTGCATCAATGAGATGTTTAATGGGATGGGAAATACGGCAGAAGCCGCCAAAGCGGATATGCGCCAACAAATGGTTTTTTTTAAAAAGTCAGCTATAGATGACAATTTTTCTTATCCCGATTTTCTGGATGGAGATTTTGAGATTGTGTATAGATTTGATACACAAAGTTTGCTGGCGTATTATTCCGGCATTTTATCTTTATCGGGTTTAGAAAAGATAACAGGAATACATCAAAAACAATTGTGGAATTATTTGCACGGAAAATCCAAGCCACGTAAAGTGCAAGTAGAAAAAATTGAAAAAGGGTTACAAGCACTGGGCTCGGAATTAATCACCATCTCGCTTTAGCACCATGGCTTGCTGCTCCGCTGGATATATACAAATTGACACTTACATCAATGCTGATTTTTATAGATCATTAGATCATCATTAGTTTGGAAAACCTTATTGTATCTTTCAACTAAACCAAAAAAATCACATCCATGTTCTTTCTGTTGGTGTTATTAAATTTTACCTTTTCCCAGGAGACAAGTCAAATCTCTATTCCGCAAATAAGAACCTTCACCAACCCTGTCTGGGAAGGAGCCGATCCCTGGATGGTCAGGCATGGCGACAATTATATCTATTGTTATTCGGCCAGCAATGCCATCTTTGTCACCCGTTCCAAAATGATGACCAGCCGTGGCGAGGCAAGGAAAATCTGGACAGCCCCATCAGCTGGATGGAACCGTGCCAGTGTCTGGGCTCCGGAGATCCACTTCATCGATGGACGATGGTACGTCTACTACGCGGCAGGAGTTTCTGGTCCTCCGTTCATCCACCAGCGAACCGGAGTTTTAAGGTCGAAGTCGGAAGATGTTTACAGTGAATACGAGGACATGGGAGTCTTGTATACCGGAGATCATCCGGAGGATCCCTCCTCCAATAGTTGGGCCATCGACATGACCCTCCTTCAACACAAGGGGAAGTTGTATGCCATTTGGTCGGGCTGGGTTAAACAAGAGACTACGGATGCGACACCGCAGAATTTGTACATCTCTGAAATGGATAATCCCTGGACCATGAAAGGCAAACGGGTTAAACTGTCATCCCCCGAGGAAGTTTGGGAGACGGGTGGTCCCCTCAATCTGAATGAAGGTCCTGAAGTATTGAAGAACGGAGACAAAGTCTTCATCGTTTATTCCTGCCGCGAATCCTGGCTGGTGGATTACCAGCTTGGAATGTTGCAACTGATCAATCCGGACGGAAACCTGCTCGATCCGGCCAACTGGATCAAGAGGGGACCTGTTTTCCAGGGCAATACCACTGTTTTTGGGGTGGGGCACTGTTCGTTCGTGAAATCCCCTGATCAGACCGAAGACTGGATCATCTACCATTCAAAGAAAGAGAGAGCTCCGGGATGGAAACGCGATGTAAGGATGCAGCAGTTTCAATGGAACAGTGATGGAACACCAAATTTTGGTACTCCTTATCCAGCTGGTCAAAGAATAAATGCTCCTTCCGGTGAATCGGAATAGGCGGTTTTAAGCTTGATAAACAAATTTTTAGTTGGATTATCCGATATTTTACCCTATGCATGGGGTAAATTATCCGATATTTTGCCCTATGCAGGGGGTAAAATATCGGATATTTTACCCCCTGCATGATTTTTCTAGTAAAATATATCTATATTTGCTGTAAATTTTAGCGGATATGATACACAGGAATCTATTCGATGATTTAAAAAATCATCTTTCGAAGAAGGAATTTTCCATCCTCACCGGTGCACGGCAGACTGGAAAATCTACCTTGTTGAAGCAGTTGGAAGACTATTGCAGGGCCACAGAGATTCCGGTAGTTTTTCTGAACCTTGAAAACAAATCGATACTGGCAGAATTGAATGCGAACCCCCTGAATTTGTTGAAATTCATGCCAGATCCAAACAAAAAAATGGTGGCGTTGGTGGATGAAATTCAATACCTGGATGATCCTTCCAATTTCCTGAAGCTTTTGTACGATGAACACGCCGCACAAATAAAAGTAGTGGCAACTGGAAGTAGTACCTTTTACATAGATAGCCAGTTCAGGGATTCTCTGGCAGGCCGGAAAAAAATCTTTCAATTGTACACCTGCTCTTTTGATGAATACCTTGAATTAGGTGGAAAATCAGCGCTAAAGGAAGAAAAGGATCTTCTTCTTCAAAACGCGAATTTCAGTAGCACACTCATCGACTACCTTCTTGTTGAATGGGAATCCTATATGATCTACGGTGGTTATCCTGCGGTAATCACCGAACCGGATAAGCAGGAAAAGGTGAACCGGCTCAAAGATATCAGGGATTCCTTTGTGAAACGGGATATACTGGAGTCAGGTGTCCTCAATGAAACGGCATTTTACCAGCTTTTCAGGATACTGGCTGGTCAAACAGGAGGCATCGTCAACGTCAACGAACTCTCCTCTACCTTGCGAACCAAGAACGGAACCATTGAAAATTATCTGACCATTTTGCAAAAATGTTTTCACATTTCACTGGTAAAGCCGTTTTACCGGAACCTGAGAAAGGAGTTGGTGAAGATGCCCAAGGTCTTTTTACTGGATACGGGATTGAGAAATTGCTTGCTTAACAATTTTCAGCCACTTGCCATAAGGGCAGACAAAGGAGAGCTGTGGGAAAATACAGTTTTCAGAGTTCTTGCAGATCGGATGGATGTGGATGCCATTCAGTATTGGCGCACCAGCGGAGGCAACGAGATTGATTTCATCCTTTCAAACAGTGATCGGTTAAGCGCAATTGAGGTGAAATTTGATCAGAACCAGGTAAAGGAGAACAAATTCAAGCTATTTAAAGAGGCTTACCCTGAAATCCCTTTGCAATTCTTGTGGTTGAATCCATTTGGGCAGGATTTTTTCCGGAGAACTTATTTTCCTTCCGATTGATCCCATTTTGCATAACCCAACGTTTCGTAAGTTTGTTAAAAAAACATTATTATTGGCGAAATAATCGTCTGTCGCATTGGTTTTAATCCTAATTTACGCATTGAAATTTGGCTCCTCAAAAGATGATTTATTCATCGGTTTTCCGAAAAAAAGAGAAGGTGGATTTTGGATTGGTAATTTGTTTGAACCAGGCTGATACTGAAACTAGAACCCGTACAATATGAGAAAATATTTGATGCTCTGCATGGTATTGTTGACCATAATCTGGGACGCCCGTTCCGGAGGAAGGGAAGTCGTCCTTTTAGACCAGGGATGGTTGTTTCTCCAAAAAGAGGTAAAAAATGGGGAATCACCGCTATTAAATGTCAGCGAGTGGCAAAAGGTAAGGGTACCCCACGACTGGGCCATATCCGGCAGTTTCGACATGAACATTGACATGCAGTCGGTTCAGGTAGTAGCAGATGGTGAGCAATCGGCAAAGCTTAGGACCGGACGAACCGGTGCATTGCCCTGTTTTGGAATAGGGTGGTACCGGAAAGTATTGCCGGTAACCAAATCGGATGAGGGCAAAAGAGTATTTGTGGAATTTGATGGTGCAATGAGCCAGGCCAAAGTCTACCTGAACGGGGAATACATAGGGGAGTGGCCTTATGGTTATTCTTCCTTCTCCTTTGAATTGACAAAACAGCTCAAATACGGGCAGGATAATATCCTGGCAGTACGTCTGGAGAACAAGCCCGAATCTTCGCGCTGGTACCCTGGTGCAGGGATATACAGGAACGTGCGATTGGTTAAAACCTCCAGGTTACATGTTCCGCAATGGGGCACCTACATTACAACTCCTGTCATCACAGAAAAGAGCGGAGAGGTCAATGTCAGAACAGAGGTAGATGGCGACATCGCAGTAGATGCAGAAGTCAGACTGGTTACCGATATTTACGATCCGGCTGGCGAAAAAGTGGCTACAATATCTACAGGCAAGAAACAAACCGGAAAACTTTCTTTTGAACAGGTGCTGAAAGTGAAGAAGCCACAGCTTTGGAGTGTGGAGACTCCCGTGCGATATACCGCAATTTCCAGGGTATTTGCAGGGAAAGAGCAGGTGGATGAATACAAGACACAATTTGGCTTTCGGACCCTCCGGTTCGACAACAATGCGGGGTTTTTCCTGAACGACAAACCGCTTAAATTCAAGGGTGTTTGCATGCACCACGACCTTGGTCCCATTGGTGCTGCTGTCAATTACAGGGCTACGGAAAGGCAAATGGAGATCATGAAGGAGATGGGTTGCAATGCCATTCGGACTTCCCACAATCCGCCATCACCAGAGTTGCTTCAAATATGCGACAGTCTTGGGTTGCTGGTGCAGGTCGAAGCTTTTGACGAATGGAAAAACGGGAAGAATCGCAATGGGTACCATCTATTTTTTGAGGCCTGGTCCGAAAAAGATTTGAGTGCCATGATTCGCAGGGACCGCAACCATCCATCGGTAGTGATGTGGAGCATCGGCAACGAAATCAATGAGCAATCCAAACCGGAAGGGAAGGAGATGGCCAGAACCCTAACTGCGATTTGCCATAGGTTGGATCCGACGCGGCCCGTTTCTGCGGGTTTAAACAACCACACCAGTGCCATTAAAAATGGAATGACCGACGTCATTGACCTGGTAGGGTTTAACTACAAACCATATGACTACAAAAAGAAACACGAGGAAAATCCATCTTATAAAATTTATGGTAGTGAGACTGCCTCCACCGTGAGCTCACGCGGGGAGTACAAATTTCCTGTCAAGGAAAACAAGGGTCCCTGGTACCAGGATTACCAGGTTTCCAGCTACGATATGGAATACCCGCCCTGGGCCTCCACCCCTGATACAGAATTCGAGATGCAGGACGATTGCGATTTCATCGCCGGGGAGTTTGTCTGGACCGGCTTTGATTACCTGGGAGAACCGACTCCGTACAATGAAGGTACTCCGGCCAGGAGCTCCTATTTTGGAATCGTTGACCTGGGTGGCCTCAAAAAAGACCGCTTTTACCTCTACCAAAGCAAATGGAGTGACACACCCGTGCTTCACCTGCTTCCGCACTGGAACTGGCCGGAGCGGTTGGGTCAAAATGTGCCGGTCTATTGTTATACCAATTACCCAAGTGCCGAACTGTTTGTGAACGGCATCTCCATGGGGGTGAAGAAAAAGGACAAAAGCAACAAATACTCCCGCTACCGCTTGATGTGGAAGGACGTGGTCTATCAGCCGGGAGAGATCAAAGTGGTAGCCTACGACAGCAACGACAAACCAGTTGCTGAACAAGTTGTAAAGACTTCGGGAGAGCCTTTTGCTGTGAGGCTGGTTGCTGACAGGAAAAATATCAACGCAGATGGCAAAGACCTCTCTTTTGTTACGGTTGAAATCATCGATAAAAATGGAAATGTTTGTCCAAGGGCCGATAATTTGCTCTTCTTTAAGGTTTCAGGTTCGGGAACGCTAAAGGCAGTTTGCAACGGGAATGCCATCGATCAGACCTCTTTTGCCTCCAACTACATGCGCACATTTAACGGTAAAATGGTTGCTGTTGTAGAGTCTGGAACTGAACCAGGTGAGATTTCAATGATCGTTTCAGGCGGAAAGTTGTCATCCAAACAGTTGAAAATTGTTTCAACAAAGCGATAAATCCCTGGTATCCCAGTTTAAAATACACCCAAACAAAAATAAATCATGGTAAAATCTATTGTCATCAGTGGCTTGCTCCTTCTTGCAAGCCTATTCGCAACGCTTCCTGTGCAAGCTCAAAAGCAAAGTGATCAGCCTTTTTGGCTGAACGAGACTCGAAATGAGGAAAACAGACTTCCGATGAATGCCAGTTTTCACGCCTATCCCAATGAAAAGGAGGCCGCTGTCAACAACTGGGATCGTTCAGAGAATAACATGAGCCTAAACGGGGTTTGGAAATTCAAATGGTTCGAAAAGCCGGCAGATGTGCCAGAAAATGTTGTACTGCCAAATTATCAGGATTCAGGATGGGACAACTTCAAAGTTCCGGCCAGCTGGGAGGTCAACAACTATGGATTTCCCATCTATGTGAATGTGGGGTATGAATTTCAGAATTTCTTCAAATCCAATCCTCCCCTGGTTCCAATGGATATAGATCCGACCGGGGTCTACCGCCGCGAAATAGAGGTTTCAAAGGATTGGATAGGCAAAACCATTGTGCTGCACATCGGGGCCGCCAAATCCAACCTGATGGTCTATGTCAACGGGAAATACATAGGTTACGGGGAAGATGGGAAATTGCCTTCTGAGTTTGATCTATCCTCCGCACTTGTGGCAGGGAAAAACCTGATTGTCTTGAAGGTGATGCGCTGGTGTGATGGCACCTACCTGGAAGGGCAGGATTATTGGCGTATGAGTGGGATCACCCGCGACTGCTACCTGGTAAAAAGGGAGAAAACTCATATTAAGGATTTCACCGTTCAAACGATTTTGGATCAAAACTATAAAAACGCCAAGCTTCAACTGGATGTTCAATTGAGCAATGCCTCCGCAGCTAAAATTACGGCGAGGTTGATGGATGGAAATCAGGTGGTGGCCAATTCTGATATGGTATTCAACAACGAAGCCAGCAAAACTGTTTCAATTCCTATCGCGGAGCCAAAGTTATGGTCGGCAGAAGAGCCTAATCTCTACAAGTTGATCCTTACCCTGACAGACAATTCAGGGAAAGTTACCGAGGTGGTTCCCCAACTGGTTGGTTTCAGAGATATTAAAGTTCAGGATGGGCTAATGCTCGTGAATGGCAAGCCTGTTCTGATCAAAGGTGCCAACCGCCACGAAACCGATCCGGTTACCGGACAGACAATTTCGAAGGAATCGATGTTGAAGGACATTCTGTTGATGAAGCAGTACAACATCAATGCCGTACGTACCTGTCATTATCCCAACGATGAATACTGGTATCAATTGTGCGATGAGTATGGAATCTATGTAGTTGACGAAGCGAACAACGAGTCGCACGGCATCGGTTACAACCTGGCCCACACGCTTGCCAACAAGCCTACGTGGAAGGATGCACACATGATGCGTGTTCAGCGAATGTACCAGCGGGACAAAAACCATCCATCCATTGTCACCTGGAGCCTGGGAAATGAGGCCGGAAATGGATACAATTTTTATGAGTGTTACTTGTGGCTGAAGAAGCAGGATGCTACACGTCCGGTTCAGTATGAACAGGCAGTGATTGGTTCCTATGCAACAGAATTCAATACCGATGTGGTGAATCCAATGTATCCTTCCCCTGCAAGTATGCTGGAGTATGCCAGGAAAAATCCGAATCCCCAAAAACCATTTATCATGTGTGAATATGCGCATGCCATGGGCAATTCAATGGGTAACTTCAAAGAGTATTGGGAGATCATCCGTGGCAACCCAAAACATTTTCAGGGAGGTTTTATCTGGGATTTTGTGGATCAGGGTTTGCTCAAAGTGACAGAGAAGGGGGATAGTATCTTTGCCTACGGAGGTGATTACGGGGTTAATCTTCCTTCAGACAACAACTTTATGAACAACGGTATTTTTTATCCCAACCGGAATCCCAATCCCCATGCGTGGGAGATGAAAAAGGTTTACCAGAACATCCAAACGACCCTTAAAGATCCGGCTACCATCACCATATACAACGAGAATTTCTTTAAGGATTTGTCAGACATCCTGCTGGAATGGAATGTTACCGTCAACGGTTTGGTGAAACAGTCTGGTAAAGTTGACCTATTGGATGTCAGAGCGCACGCGACAGCTGAGATTAAACTGCCGTTAAAAGTACAACCTGAAGGTGAAGCATTTTTAAACCTCGTGTACAAGCAGAAATCCGAAAAATTGCTTGTTCCTGCTGGTCATGTTGTTGCGTCAGAGCAGTTGCTGTTGTCTGGAAAATACAATTCCAATCAGGCGATCCGGCCGGATGGTAAAATAAGTTTGACTGAAAATGCTGATTCATGGATGATAACCTCTCCGGTATTGAGCCTCGAATTTAGCAAGAAGAGTGGCCTCATTACCAAATATGAGGTAAACAAGCGCAGCTATATCGATGCTGAAATGAGTGTCAGACCAGCCTTCTGGCGTGCACCCAACGACAACGACATGGGTGCAGGCCTGCAAAAGAAGCTGAAGGACTGGAAAATAGCCCAGGCAGAACTGGTGCTCGAGAAGATTACAGCGAAGGATTCTTCCGGATTTGTCAAAATCTGTACGAGCTTCTCCTTGCCCAAAGTCTTCGGAAAGTTGAATTTAAACTACACCATCCAGGGAAAAGGGGAGATGGTGGTTGATCAGCAAATAGCATTGGATAAGTCCAAAGAAGTTCCCATGATGCCCAGGTTTGGTCTCAACTGGATTCTTCCGGAGGGATTCGAAACCATCGAATATTATGGCCGTGGACCGGGCGAAAACTACATAGACAGGAATTATGGTTCGAATGTCGGACTTTACAAACAAAGTGTAAAAAGCCAGTTTTATCCTTATGTACGTCCGCAGGAGAATGGCAACCACACAGATATTCGCTGGTTTAAAATCATTACAGCGAAAAGGGATGGCTTATTGATCGAATCGGGTTCGCTTTTGAGTATGAGCGCACTGCACTACTATGACGCAGACCTGGATGATGGGGATGTCAAGGATCAGCGGCATTCAGGTGAGTTGGTCCCCCGTAAACAGACGCAATTGCACATTGACTTGAAACAAATGGGCGTTGGCGGCATCAACAGTTGGGGAACCTGGCCATTGGAGCAATACCAGTTGAAAGAGAAAAATTACAGTTTCTCCTTCAAAATCACACCGATCAAACAGTAACATTTACTGAAATTGATTCTTTGAAGTAAGTACCTGCAGTAGCGAAGAGGATGGCTTAAAACCTGGTTACAAGGCTCTCCTTTTATCCGATTCAAAAGGAAGAGGATGTCAAATGAAAAGACTTCCGCGATTTACCCCTGGTAGTCGCGGAAGTCTTTGTTTTAAAGGAATTGAAAGAAGGTGTTTTAGTCTATCTTTTGTAGTAAATGTCATAGCCGATCCAATCCACCACATAAGCTGCAAAATAGATCTCATGCAGTGCTGTGAAGAGTGTGGTCAGGTTGTCTACAGAGCTGCTGATCAGCGCGGAAACAGTAGAGACAGTGCCGTCTTCAAAAGTAATTTGTATTTCCCTGTGGTGACAGATGGAAGGCTCAGTGGTGGTTATTTTGTCAACTATGGCTACCACGGCCTTCGACTGAAGTACGTTCTTCAGGTAAACCTGGTAGGTTTTGTCAGCTTTCCGAACCAGCTTTACATCACCAATGGTCAGTGTATACTGACTCTCGCGACCAAACCTGGCAGTATCGTTCCGGACAGTCTGCAACTCTTCCGTGTAAAGAACGGTGGTGTTTTTCAGTAGTGTAAAACCTGAACGGGTGGTATCTCCTGAGGCATACTGGTATTTAGCGGTGTAACCGTTGCTGAAGGTAAATTGTGAACTGTAGGCCTTCCCGGTGGTCGGATTGACAATGGATTTGATATTCAGGTTGCCTGCAAGTACCTTGTCGATGGTGATCGCTGCAGCATGGAGGTATTCATAATCACGGTAGCTGTTGTAATTGTTGTAATAATCTGTAACAGCAATGGAGAAATTATTGGTAAGTGTTGAATCTGCAGCTAGATAGTTTCTTAGATCACGGGGATTTTTCAATTTGGCCAGCGGCATATTCACCACCATTTTGCCCGCATCCGTACTCTTGGTGAAAAAGCGAATCAATGGATAATTTCTGCTTTCGACTGTTTTTAATGCTTTGTAATCATAAACACCTTTGACAAGTTCCAGCGGAATGTTGGCAGCATAAGTTGTGGCAGATTTCAGGGAGGAGCTGTTGTCAATCCCAAGAAGCTGGAAAGCTTGCGTAGCGGCAATGTCAGTCATGGCATTGTTTATGTTCTGAGTTCCCAATGCCAAAGCCTCCTTCAGAGCTGTTGGCGATGAACCAGTTTCGGTTTCAGTTTTGGAGCAGCTGGTGATCAGTAGGCCCATCAAAACGAATACAGATAATCTCAACGTTGCGTTCTTCATTTTTCTAACTTTTAATTGTGAATTAAAATGGTATCAAATACCTTCTATCTAATGTCCAAAACTAATTCCACAACATCCAATTTAAAAACTGAATCAGCAAAGAGTGGTAGATTTTCATCTGAAGGCCAATTTCCATCAATGAAAAGTGAAATAAATACAAAAAAAACAGCCATTGGGCTGTTTGATTCAATGAAACAAGGTTTGGCTATTGTTGACAGGCCCTGATCGATCTGCCGCTCCTCCAGTTACCCCGACTCATGCACAATAAAATGCAAAATTGCTATCCGTTTATTGCAGACTCAGTGTCTGGATAGATTGAAAAAATGGACGAAAACCCGGATATGTCAAAAATCTCCTGAATTTCAGCACGCAGGCAGCACAATTCAAATTTTCCTTTTGTTGCTAGCATTTTTTTCTGAATAATCAGGAAGACTCTCAGACCTGAGCTGCTGATGTAATTTAACCCTGAACAGTTTAGGATAATTCGCGTACTTCCGCTATCAACTACCCCCATCATGGATTTTTCAAACTCATTGGCATTGGTTGTGTCAACACGGCCTTCCACGTTTACCATGGTGTATGCTGTTGCTGTTTTGATTTCTACATTCATTGGTTGATGATTTTTTTTAATGTTAAAATATTGCTGTTTTCTTTTCTTTGATATTCAATGGTATTCATGATTTTTTTCATGAGAAGGATGCCCAATCCGCCGATGGGGCGCTCATCTGCTGACAAGGTAATATCGGCATCAGTCTTAAGTGTTGGATCATATGCACATCCGTCGTCTGTCAGGACGAATGTGACCAATTCGTCTGCTTTTTCAAAGCGGATCTGTATTTTATGCGGGTATTCGTCGCTGTAACCATATTGTATGGTGTTGGTCAATGCCTCTTCCAGAACGAGATTCAATGAAAGGACCAGGGAGATGGGCAATTCCAGCTCTTCACCCAATTGTTCCAGCCATTCTGAAACGCGGGTTAGTTCATCAATTTGATTGACAATACTAAATTCTTTGATGCAGGGTTGACTATTCATTGTATGCAATTGTCATCATGGTAATGTCATCCGATTGAAAATATCCATCAACGTGGAAAGCAACATCCTTTTCCATACATTGAATCAATTCACGGGGGGATGCATTGAGATTGGCCTGGAGGATTTTCAGAATATTCTCCTCTCCATAGAGAAGATTTCCGGCGTTTTCTGCCTCACTTACACCGTCTGTATACAAGAATAGTTTGTCTCCTGGTTCAAGTCTCAGGGATGCCTCTCCATATTCAAATTCTTCGAAAAGACCCACCGGAATAAATTTGGTTTTTTCCAGCATGAATACTGTTCCATTGTTTCTGATCATGAACGGAGGATTGTGACCAGCATTGCAGTAGCTGAGGTCACCGGTTTTCAAATCCAGTACACCAAGGAAAAAGGTCACAAACATGCTCGATTCGTTGTTGGAAGAGAGTGATTTGTTCAGACTGCTTACAATGGCTGATGGCATAAATTCCTTGTCGGAAATGGAACGAACCAGTGTACGGGTAACCGCCATGTAGAGTGAGGCCGGTACCCCTTTCCCCGAGACATCTCCAATGGCAAAGCAAAATTTGTCCCCATCAATGACAAAAAAATCATAAAGGTCACCGCCCACCTCTTTGGCAGATTTTAGAACTGCAAATACATCTATTTGAGGAAGTTCAGGGAAAGGCGGAAAGATATGCGGAATCATTGCCATCTGGATTTCACGGGCAATTCTTAGTTCACTTTCAATCTTCTCTTTTGCAACAGTGGTATCTTTCAGGGTGATGATGTATTCCGACAGCTCTTTTTGCATATAAGTGAAGGAGTCGCAAAGCTCTTCCATTTCATCGTTGGTTTTGATGGTGGGAAGGGTGCTGTTAAAATTGCCAGCTGCAATTATTCTTGCCGACGCCGCAAGTTGCTTGAGCGGTTTGGTTATATCATTGATGATCCTCACAATAAAGACAGCGAGCAGGGTCAGTCCGACCACTACCAGCAACAGCAGTATCAGATTGATCTTCTGAAGGGATGCCAGCATTTCATCTTCCGGATAGATGACCCCAATCGACCAGCGACTCGATGGCAAACTCTTGTAGTTGATCCAAAGCTTGCCTGAATGATATTTGCTTTTAAAATCTGCTGAAACAAAATTGCTCTTTCCCTGGATCATCTGCCTGCCAACTTCGCGCATCCCCGGCTGCCCGTTTTCCTTGGCAATCGTGAAAATGCTGTGATTCATCACATAATCCTTTTTGGGATGGGTGATGATTACTCCGTTTCTGGACAGCAGGAAGGCATAACCTGTGTCAAGGATTTTTACTGATGACATAATTTCGGTGAGCCATTCCAGGGAGAGATCAATGGTCACCACACCGGAGAAGATCCTCTTCCCCTCACGAACCGTATAAAATGGTACAGAAAAAGTGGTCATCAGAACATTGCCACCACCCTCGTCAAAATAGGGCTCCGACCAATAGGGGGCATTGGTCATCTTTGGGATCTGGTACCAATCCATAAATTCATACTCATAGTTTTCGTTACCCAGCATGGTAGCAGAAATAGCATCTCCCTTACGGAACAGGTAGGGGGCAAAATAATGTCTGTCGGCGAAGTAATTGGGCTCATAGGCAATCACAGATCCAAAAATATTGGTATTGGCAGACAGTACTGACTTTAGAAAAGGAATCAGCGAATCTCTTGTCAGGAATGCAGATTCAAGCATCCTGGCGATGATTTCAGGTATTTTTTCAGCAGGACTCAATATTTGTTCTATTCTGTTTGCAGTGTTATCTGCCAGAAATACCGCATTTTCCTGGGTTGTTTGCTGGATGGTGCTCCGGGTAAAATAGTAGTAGATGGAAAATGTTACCAAAAATAACCCGGTGCAGAAAAGCAATACATTCCGGATGATGTGAGATGCAAGTGTTTTTCTTTTCAAAATACCTTTTTTCACGCTGAATATTTTTGTTAAATTAGTGTATCTTATCAGTTAATCTAGGGGTTCGCAAATATACTTTCACCGCATTTTGTGATTAGCTTCTGCTCTTTTCATGGCAGGTTTATTTCAGTGGGGAATAGTAGAATTCTCCGTACGAATACCTGGGTTTGGTTCCATTCAGCTTTGCGGAGACAGCTACGGCCTTGTCAAAGTCAGTCTCTTGCAAAACTCCATATTCACCCCCCTTCTTTCCGGGATTAATCAATTCCAGCATCTTGTCCAACATCCACTCCTGGTGTACTTTATTGGCTGGTAGATGAGCCAATTGCATTTGTTTGGTCACCAGATCTATCGCATATCTCTTATCGATGGCAGCATAAGCCCATCCCTTCATTGTCGCCTTTAAGAAACTGCTAATTTCTTCTTTTTTGTTTGCAAAGCTCTTTTTAAGACAATAAAGACCATCTTCCGGAATATCATATCCATAATCTGACACCGGAAAAACATTTAGTTCATCTTCATTGATTCCGCAATTGATAATCTGATCATATTCATTGTAGGACATCACCGTCATGGCATCGATGCCCCCCATGGTGAAAAGATTTACCGTGGATAGAACAGGAATCCAAGTCACCTCGATTTTTTTCTCAGCCATCAAAGCCTTGGGCACTTCATCAAATCCGCTCTTCCAGATTCCAATTTTTTTCCCTTGAAGTTGACTGAGGGTAGTGATGCCGCTACTCTTTTTTGTAATAAACAGAATGGCAGAATGTTGGGATATTTGTCCCACGTTGATCAAATCCAATCCCGTCTCTTTATGGGCCATGGCAGTAATTAGAAACAGGGAGATCAAATCGGCCTTTCCACTGGCCAGCAAAGAGGTGGCTTGTAAATTTGCAGATGGATGAAGGAGCTCCACGTCCAGTCCGGCCTCCCGGTAAAAGCCCTTTTCAAGGGCAATGTAATATCCTGCAAATTGTGCCTGAGGGAGCCATTGTGGTGAAAAAACCAGTTTGCGAAGCTGACCCTCGGCTACCAGGGTGCCAAATAGGAGGAGCAGGATCAGTCCACTTCTGTGAAGGTGCAATTTCAAATTGTTCATCGGGGATGTAGGTTGTTTGTGCAATAATTTTCTCTCAAAATTAGGACGGAAGTTCATTCCGATGCTTTGATCACCTTTTTGCATCGGTATTGATGGGTCTAGGATTGCTGGAACATCACATAGTTTTGGTTTATTTTAAATTTCAGAATGAAATGGCGGCAACAAGCCAGCTGTTTTTTAGGGCCGGATTGGCAACCAGGCTGAGACTTAAGGGCAAGGCAAACCGGTCCGTAATGGCAATTGCTTTTTTTACTGTACAACCGATATTCACAAACCCTGGCTTCTCCGCATAATAGTCACCCTTTGCCTGATAACCCACGAAAGCCAACAATTCTGCATCTTTCAACTGATGCTGGAATTGAACTTCAAGATAGATACTTTTTGATTCATCTGCGCCATAGAAGAAGCAACTTGTGAGAAAATTGAAGGGGAGTACCTCTCCGCCGGATAAAAGTAGCTGCGCTTCCAGCAGGTGGGCTGTGGTATGTTTCCGGTAATCGAAAAAATTCGCCTGAATGGTATCGTTGAAACTCCAATAATCCCAAACAGAAAGATTCAAAAATCCAAAACTTTTGGAAAGGTAGAAATCGGTTTCAGCTTCACCGCCGCCGCTTATTTTGTAAGCTCCCCAGGCTCCCAGGGTAAAATCTTTCCAGGTAGCAGACAGTTCAGGTTGTATACTTGGGGAATGTCCAATGTCTGTGCCACGCCAGATGTAGCGGCTGACCAGATCAACATTTGCTTCAATGGAGACAGCAGGGGTGGATTCTTCTTGTCCCGAAGCGAATCCGGAGAAGAGCAATAGTCCCCAAAGGAGGTTCAGTTGGACAAGGGGAAATAATTTGAATCTGCTTCCGGGTTCTACAGGTTGCTTGAATACAAATAATTGTATTGCTGTAATATATGGATTTATTCTCATCTGTATGGTTGTTTAAAGATGTTCAGTGGATGACAGAATCGGTTCTTGCCAAAAGCGCTTCAGAAAGGTTCCATGTTCCGTTGACTACTTTTCTGACTCCATCGTTGATGTAAAGCTTTTCGGGAACAACATTGGTTATTTCAATCTTGTTGGTGGGATAGCCATTCAGCAGCGCATTCACCATCTCCCCCGTGGATTGACCCACCTCATAGTAATTGGCTCCAAGATTGGCCAGTGCCCCTTTAAAGGCATGCTTTGGATTGTTAGTGAAAACGGGAATTTTGTTTTTGGTGGCAGCGCCAATGTACATTTCAATGGCAGACTCCACCACATTGTCACCACCGATCCAGAGGGCTTCTACTCCTTTGGCGCTCACTGCCAAGGCAGCCTCGTAAACCTGGGAGACAGTTTCCACACTTACTTCAACCAATTCGATGCCAAGCTCCTTGCAGATCTTTCTTGCCTTTCCTACGCAGGCTTCCGAGCAGGTTTCACTCGTGCACCAGACAACTCCCATCTTTTTGAGATCGGGGTTCATTTGGCGGGCGATTCTAAAAACACTCTCAACCGGCTGAAAGGTTCCGATCCCAACCAGGTGCGGCGGATGCTGGCTGGTAGCCGATCCAGTAATGCCGACACCGGCTGCAACCGGATCTGTGACGGCACAAAAGACATGCAGCAACTCCCCGTGTTTGTTCGCATTGGCCATTACCTGCAAGCCGGGTGTGCTGATGGATACCACCATGTTAAATTTTTCACTGATGATATTTCTGGCGATCATGTTGGCTGTTGGCATGTCTCCTTCCGGACAAAAACGCTCTATTTCAACCAGCCCTTTCCTGAACGCTTCTGATGTCCTGATCTCTGCCAGTAATCCTTTTTCAGTATCTTCCAGAATCTGATTGGAATTGAATCTGAATATGGCAATCCTCCTCTTATCGGTGTTGCGAAGGCCATCTTTTCTGTTTTGCAGATCAGAGAGCAAAAGGATGGCACTCACAGCCAACAAAAACGCAAGGGGTCTGAAAAGGCTTTTCATGGGATGTTATTTGTTTTTCCAGGGTCATTTGGAGGTTCAGAAATTATAACACGACAGGTCGTAATACTCTTCATGAACCTTGATTCAAATGGATGAGGTCATTTAGACATAGTTTTTCGCCAGCAGTTCTACAACACTTGCGTCAATTTGATCCTTTCTCCGAAGGTCATCAAAGAGGGAGAGCAGGTCGGCAATTTTCAACCGTCTCTTCTCCTCGCCCCGAAAATCATATTTGATTTTCCCCTGGTGCATCATGATGATCCTGTCACCCAGATGAACCGCCTGCTGCATGGAATGTGTCACCATCAGCGTGGTCAACTTCCCTGAAGTGACAATTTTCTCTGTCAGTTCAATAACTTTGCTGGCGGTTTTTGGATCCAATGCTGCAGTATGCTCGTCCAGCAAAAGAAGTTCTGGTTTTACCCAGCTCGACATGAGGAGCGTAAGGGCTTGCCTCTGGCCACCTGATAGCTTTCCAATTGGGGAGTCAAGCCGCTCTTCCAATCCCATGTTCAGGGTTTTGACCCGGAATTTCAGCTCCTGCACAACGGATGAAGTCAGACCCCATCCTAGTCCTCTTTTTTTGCCTCGTTTGGCAGCCAGGGCGAGATTTTCACCTATTGTCATATTGGGGGCCGTACCACTGAATGGGTTTTGAAAGACCCGACCAACATGACAGGCTCTTTTGTATTCAGGCCAGCGGGTTATGTCCTTGCCATTCAGTTCAATCGTGCCAGAATCCGTGTAAAAGGTTCCGGCTACGGCATTCAATAGCGTTGATTTTCCGGACCCATTCGTGCCAAGAACACAGATAAAGCTACCCTCCTCGATGGTAAGGCTCACATCCTGTAATGCGTTTACTTCATTGATCGTACCGGCATTAAAGGTCTTGTTCAGATTTGATAGTACCAGCATATTATTTGGTTCTGATTGGTTTGAGTTTTTTTGTTTTCTTCATGAATCCTGGTAACACCAGTGCCAGAAATACAAATGCAGCGGTAATCAGTTTCAGATCGTTTGGATTCATTCCCCAACGCAAGGCGATTGCCACCAAGAGCCTAAACAAAACTGCTCCAATAACCGCTCCGGCAATAACAAATCCAAGACTATTGTCCCGGATCAACGCCTCTCCGATAATCACACTGGCCAATCCCCACACCATCATGCCAATTCCCATTTGCACATCTGCAAACCCCTGGAACTGGGCAAGCATGGATCCCGCCAGGGCAATAAACCCATTGGAAAGTGCAACCCCAAAGATGATCATCACCTTGGTATTTACCCCCAATGCCCGTATCATCTGGTCGTTGTCTCCGGTTGCCCTCATGGCTGTTCCGATATTTGTACGGAAGTACCAGAGCAGCAATAATCCAAAAAATACAATGATCAGCAGACAGAAAAACAGTGTCCAGAGATCTTTGGCAGGAACACTCCAGCCAATCAGATTCACAAGGGTATCCTTTCCTGAGACAGTTTCCGAAAATGATTCAAACCAGGTAAAAAGTGTTTGCTGGCTTAGTAGCGGCACATTGCTTTTGCCCATGACATGCAGATTTACCGAATAAAGGGCTGTCATGACCAAAATCCCTGAGAGCAAAGGATTAATTTTAAACCTTGTATGGATGAGTCCCGTAGCAGCTCCCGCAGCAAATCCGCCAACAAAGGCCACTGCTGTTGCGGTGATGGGATTTGCTCCGGATACGATCAATGCTGCAGATAGTGCAGCTCCAAAGGTAAACGATCCCTCTGCGGTAATATCCGGAAAATCAAAGATCCTGAAGCTGATGAAGATGCCAAGTGCCAGCAGTGCCAGGATAAGACCAATGGTGATGGATCCAACTAATAGTGTCATGTCATTTTCTTTTTATGATTTACCGAGTTTGCCAATCCAGGCAATCCCCTGTTTAAAACTGCTGTCACCCAATCCAACGATTTCGCGTGAGTCGTTGACCAAATGCATTACATCCTGTACAATACTGCTGTCGAAAAGGTGCAGGATCAGTTCTTCTGCCGAGTTGGCCTTTTTTGGCAACGATTGAAAAGGGAAGATGGCGGTATGTATGTGGACATAGGAGTCGGATCCCGGTTTATCCTGCCGCAGATAAGGCTTAAGCTGATCATCCGGATGCAATGCGTAAAAACCGAGCGAAAGGGTCAGCATTTTGGAATGGGCTGGCTCGGTGGTGAAATTGATATGGTCGCGGATACCAGGAAGTTCAAAAAGTAACTTTCCACCCACCGGCGGAGCACTGAGACTTACACCAACCAATCCCTCGCTTTCGGCAATTGCCAAAAATACAAATTGATGAAATCCGGTAGTTTTCGCAAAACCCGTTACCATATCTTTCATCGAGATGGAAGTCGTACCTCCCGTCGGATCGAAGGTAATCCTGTTGGAGAAGGAGCCTTCCGCCTGCAAGGAGCACAATGCATTGATTTCGGGATTCAGATTACCTGATTTAACGGCATAATCGGGTATTTTTGATCCATCTGTCGGTTTGTAAACCAGTGCATTGCCCAAGGAGAGATACTCACCGTACCGGGTTTTGCAATCATCAAATCCATCCCCGATGGCACCAATTCCCAATCCATACCTGTTGGCTGTATTTTTGATTTTGTGATTATCTGCCGGAAGATATCCCGAAGTAAGGGAAAGTTCTGGGTTTCCCCTGAAAAGAAATGTCATGGACTCATCCGAAAGTACTTCATTTTCAAATTTGTAGGCCGCAATCTCTATGATTTGAGCGGCCGTATTGCCACGATCTGCAGAATCGGCCTCCCATTCGGTAAGCATGGCGCTCATGCCCACCATGTTGAGTACCTCAGCAACAGCACCCGACAGTTCTACCAGACAAAAGAGTCCCCCGATTTTTTTAATTTTTTTGTATTGATTTACCAGTATCCGGATGCCTGCCGAGCTGAGATACTGAACTCCATGCATGTTCAACAGGATGCGGTGGGATCCTTCCCTGACCAGATCATTCAGGTAGTCGTCCAGATGTCCGGCCCAGTTGGCATCCAGTCTGCCCTCCAGAAACAGATGCTGTTCATGACCGGAAATTTCTTTCCGGATGTCCAATTTGTTTTCCATTCGGTTTGGTTTTTGTATTGCTATTTGTCTGTTTGTTGTATGGGGAAATTTGCATGAATCGATTCAGGAACGATGATACCAAAAAGCTTCGCATTTTTGGTGCTAATCAAAAAGTCGGTCTTTTGGACATACTTGTATGCAATGGTCGATGGATCAATTCCCGAAAGTACTTTTATTGCCATCTCTCCGGATTCATATCCAGCCTGTTCATAATCCCTTGCACAAACGGCAACTGCCCCCTGCGAAATCAGGTTGGTGGCAAAACCATACAACGGAATTTTGCTGTTGATTGAAACCTTCATGATGGCAGAGCTGCAACTTCCTACCAGATTGTCGGAAATCTGGCAAAAAGCCTCTATTCTTTGTGAAACAAGGGAGTTGGCTGCATCCAGCACATCTGTAGCAGAACTTGCCGGAACTGCAGTCAATTGCAATCCCTCTTTTCGTGCCGCCTCCTCAAGATGATCCTTGTAGGAGACCGAATTGATTTCAGCAGGCGTGAAGACCGTTCCAATTTTCTTGATCCCGGGATGCAGGTGCTTTACCATTTTAACCATACCTTCAAAATCGCTCATGGTTGAGATTCCGCAAACATTGGGCAGATGATCTTCAAACGATTTTCCCAAGCCGGCAATTTGCGGATCACCCACATTGGTAAAGACGATCTTGTACCCGGGTAATTTTTTCACAAGCATCTGGGTGGTAGGTGTGGAGAGTGCGAAAACCAAATCCCATTCCTCACTGCCAATGGAGCCGGAAATACTGTTTAAAGTGGCCATGTCCCCCTGAGCATTCATGGTTTTGATGGTAAAGTCCCGACCCTCTGTTAATTTGTTTTCCGCAAATGATTTGCGGATTCCTTTCTCACAGTCTTCTGAATTTGGACTGTCAACATAGTGAACGAGTGCGATCTTGAATTTTTTGCCGGAGGGAACACTTAACGGGGAGCTGAGGTATTTCTCGGGGATGGTAATTCCAAGCTCCTTTGCCCTCTTTGTATCCACTTTAATCACTTCATTGCCGAAATTCTCCAGCGGAATGGTATCGGGAGAAGCCCCATTCAGCATTTGCGCAACAAGAATCCCTGTATGGTACCCTATTCCGGTCCATCCAGGGCCAATGGCGGCAAGGGCCCCTTTGTCAACCAGGAGTGCGTCATTCACTACCACAGGAATTCTATTTTTGCGGCAAAGTCCCGAGATGGCATCAAAGGCTTGGGTGGCAGTATTGTCACCCGATATGTACATCACATCAATTCCTTTGCTGATGATAACCTGCGTTGCCTGGCAGACCTCAGAAGTATTGACCACGGGTAGCTCTACCAGTTCAAATTTCATGCTGTCGGCAACCTTGTGCAACAGGTTCAGTACACTTCGTGAATTTGCCTCAGCATTGTTGTAGATGGTCCCTATTTTGGTTGTACCTGGCATTGCTTCCAGAATAAACTGGACAGTTTTTTCTACAGGGGGAAACGAGCCAATACCGGTAATTCCCTTGGCATGTTCCCGATAACTCTTTCCTACCCCTGCTGCAATCGGATCAGAACAGTAGGTAAAGGCGACCGGATGTTTTTTGACTGTTGCAAGGGCGGCTGTTATACAGGGGGTGGAGGTCGCCAGTATCAGATCCAGATCCAGGTTGTCCATGTTGAGCAATATTGGCGCAATGTTCCCGATTTCACCATTGGAGTGTGATTCCTTGACGATCAGATTCTTTCCCAAAACAAAATTGAGCTCTGCCATTCGCTTCCATAATCCGGCCAGAAGTTGGTCATGTGATGCATCAGGGGCAAAATAACAGAGACCCAATGTGTATTGTCTTCCAGTGATGGCCTGGTTGGACAATTTACCGGAATTGGTGCTCCGGACCTTCACCTTGTTGCGGTTTTGCAGATCGGAAGCAAGCAAGATTGCCGATACAATGATTAAGGCCATTATCCCTTTGAGTATAGGTCTCATGATCTACTTGTTAAGTTTGGTAGCAGCTAAATACATTGTTTGAATGTCAAATTCCGGATCTACCCGGCGAAAGTCAAATGGCAATGGCTAAGAAAATCGGAAATGTGGCACAGATACAATGCAAAAATTATAAAAGTGACAATTTAGGGTATTACAGCTTGGAAAAATCAATATTTCAGGTTCCTAGTAAAAATAGAAACTTATTTTCAATTTGTACCCAAAACGGAATAAAAATCGGGTTAATTAGATTGTAATAGCTGGCCAACGAAGGATTTGAAGGAATGAAATACCCATGAGACAATCATCTCACCAGCCGAAAATGAATATCTGGGTATTGGCTTTGCCGATCTTCGATTCCATCCGGCAATTAAAAATCAAATTATCAACAGGTTAAAATTTAAATGATTGTAAAAAAGCCGTTGCCTTTTAATGGGCAACGGCTTTTACTATTGGTAGAACAGGTGTTATTTTTTCCAGAGTTTTTCCATCTCTTCCAAGGTTTTTCCTTTGGTTTCGGGAACCATCTTCCAGACAAAAACAAACGAAAGCAGACTCATGGCGCCATAGAACC
>CAZVTL010000020.1:0-27719 GCA_964630075.1 uncultured Tangfeifania sp. | reverse complement strand
CAGGTTTGTTTTTATTGCCTTTAAAACTATTGTCATTTTCTTCTTTCTGAGCCGAAGCAACCAAAAAACTAAAAAGTAAAACTGATACCAATAAAAAAGATTTCATAGATTTAATTCTTTTAAGATATTTTCTAAAATAAGTTTTCATAAAATGGGGAGGGATAAATGTTCTCATTTGATCTCCTCCTTGAGTTCCATCAGCGCCTTCACGTGATATTCCGGGATGCGACCGGTGCGGTCGGGCGGGACATTGAGCAGCAGGAGGGTGAACAAAATGAAGGCGGGTTTCATGATTTGATTATTAGATCCCAGTTGTGTGCTGTTTCCCTCTATGGAATGTCGAGTCGCATAGTTTGACGCCGATAGCCTTGGGCAATTGGCCACGGCAATCGCACATCGATGTTGGCGGGTTGGTCGGGAACGGCGCGGTCGATTACGAGCCAGACTTCAGTCGACTCTCTAACACCTGTCTCCTTGGTGTCGTCAGTGGTCTTGGCATCCTCTGTAATCGTCAGTTGAATATCTTTGCCGCGATACGACAGGAGATCGTAAGCATCAACTCTACATGTAATGTTAGCTTTAAATTGCTTTTGGAAACGGCTGGGTTTTATCGCTTGCCCGTCCACAAGAATTTCAGCACTGCTATTAGTCTCGCTGGGGTATACCAGCAACTCGCAGCGTTGCATCGGGTCGGCGGGGACGGTCAAGCGACCTCCACTCCACTTGATGTCCGGTAAGGAAAAATTACCGGGCGTCTTGTTGGTTCCCGGTTTGAGGTTCATAACGAGCAGCGAGTAACCGGGAACTTTGAGCTTCATCGGTTCTCCAGAGCGGAATGTTCCAGGCCATTCGGCTTGATAGGGATAGCTGACAATGGCGTGGAATTCACGGCCCTTTTCGCCGCGAAAGAGGGTGCTTTGGTCAAATGGCAAAGAGATTTCGCTTTCACCGGGCCGAGTATTGCGGACAGCGAGAATGCCGTGGTCACCGTCCCAACTGACATAGCCAAACGGGTTGCCCGAATTGGGATCGGCACCGATGAGGACGGCGTTAGCGAGGGTTGCATGGTTTTCTTCGGCCCAGCGCGTGATGGTGCCGACGGCGCGCCAGTGGTCGGAGTTCATGATGTCCGGCGTGAAATACCATTCTTTCAGGTTCACACCGCGGACATAATACATCATCACGTAATCGGCGAACTCGCGGATCGAATCTTTCACTTTGCCGTATCTTGACTTGGTATAAATGATGCCGTGGGTCATCAGTGACGAGATCGGAACGAGCGGACGATCGACACCTAGTCCCCAAGCTTTATAGAGATGCACATCTCGGTAGAGCGAACTCATCGCGAGCGTGGAAATATCCGGCTGGCGGAGGTGCAGGCCGTCATCGCCGGCGAGCATCCAAAGCGTATCGCAATGTTGCAGCCACCACGGTGAGAACCAAATAAAATTGGTCATATTCAGGTACACGTCGGGGTTGAGGCTGCGTTCGAAGGCGAGCAGTTCGAGCACTGCATCCACTTCGGTTTCATGACCGTGCCGTTCTGTCTGTGGTTGGCCGGTGGGATTGAGGTCGCACATGTTGTTGAAGTCGTGCTTAAAATAATTGACCCGGCAATCGCGCAAGAGGTGGGTGATCGCTTCGCGGAGGGCCATATTATATTTGGGCTCCGCGAGCGCATAATACGTACCGTAGCGACTAAAATTTGAATTACGTTGCGCCGGCCTGTAGCCTTGGTCGGCTCCCCATTTAGTGTCCGAGTTATAGCCGTTCAAGGATAACCAGATGCCCAATCGAGTCCCTTCCTTTTCTAATGCGAGATTTAACTTCGCCACATCCGTCCAACCATTGGGAAAATGATTGCTTTTGGGCGAGTAGATCGAAGCGTTATTCTGCCAGCCGTGATCGGGCACCATCGCGTTGATTTTTACGCCGTACGGCGCGAGCGCGTCACGCATCGGAATAAATGTCTTGTTCACAAAGTTCTCCACCGACAGATTCTTGCTCGTCGGGTCGAACCAGTTGTTGAAATGGATGAAGGAGCGGATGGGCTTGCGAATGGTGGCAATATAGGCGGTAAAAGACAACTCCATCGTCAGTTTCGGGTCACGTACACCGCAGACTGCCGATTTACTGACGATGCCCCACGAGCCGTCGGCCAGTTTTCGTGCCGCCCCAGGAAAATGCATTAACCGGATTAGGCCCGGCCGGGAATGTTGATCGACATCACGTCCATCGAGATTGATGACGCTTGGAAAGCTAGCCATCCTGTCATACGGTCCCCCCTGCCACTTTGGCGTGTTGCCATCCGTATGACGCGAGTAGAACGCCGGATACTCGACGCCAAACCACCACTGATCCCCGACGAAGACCGGTTCGCCACGACCGCCACGCGTGGCCGGCACAGCCACGGAGAATCGCTCGACCTCAAGACGGTCAATTGCCTGTCCTTCTTTCATCGTCAACTGAATCGTCTTGCGCGGATATAGATCGTTGCCAAGCGCATACGTGATCATCACTCCCGGCAATGTGGCGTCGGTGCGCGGAACGTAACGAATCGTCACGCGTTGGGTCCCGTTGAGCACCGGTTCACCGACAATCTGATACTGATCGAGGGTGGCCTCTTTATTATCGAGAAAGAGAAGTTTAAACTCGTCGCTCTGCACTTTCAATTCAACGCTGCCATCAGCTCTGGCGAAACGGACGGTGCGCCAAACATGGCCGTCGAAAGCCAGTTCGCGTAAGACATGAGCGTTCTTGAGCAACAGCGTCTGCGGATCGGCGGCAAGGGCTGTAAGTCCTGCGCCAGCCAGGAGGGCAAACAGAAGACTAAAAAGTAAAACTGATACTAATAAAAAAGACTTCATAGATTATTTTTTTTAATATATATTCTAACATAAATTTTCATAAAATTGAGGTTATAAAATTTGTGGTGTCCTGATTTGTTAAAGACACCAAAAATCAAAAAATAGATAAATAATTTATTTCAAAAACCCCGGATTAATCCAGTTTACGCTCATCACCTTACTTTCAGAACCTACAGGCCGCGACACCAGTTTAATCTGCCTGTAGCGGCTTCCCAGTTCCACATTGAAGTGCCATTTTTCGCCGGCCCCCAATGCGGGACTTCTGGTCAGTTCAACAGGCGGTTCCCCCATCTCCAACACATCGCCAATGAGCGTATAAATACATTTACTATGAATATCAGCAGGTTCACTACTTTCCATGATGACCGTTGATACAAAGCGTTTCGCACCTACAGGAATGGTATATACAATGTCTTTCCCGGGCATTGCCCCAACCCCGTTTTCCTGAACCTTTCCGTCGAGAACAATAGGGTTACCTGTATAGGTTTGATTATTTTTGATGGCGGGTTTTCCAACAGGAGTCAATTCGGTGCAATAAACCTGAGGGAGTGGAGCCTGCACTGGTGTCTGATAAGTTACAGGCATGTTTACAACAACTTCTGCGACATCGCCCCAGTTGCCGTTCCAGTCTTTTGTTTGTACGCCATACGTATATGCCGTGCCCAGTTTCACATTTCTATCGATTAAGCTTTCTGACGAATATTCGCCTAAAACCTCACCGTTTCTCTTCAAACGGTATTGATATGCGGTTGTTCGATCCCATTTCAGGATCACCTGATCAATGTCAACGGTTCCGGTAACAGTTGTCTTCATTGCCCTGGCATTGCTGACTTCTCCTTTTTTGAAACGGATGCTCCAGTTAACTTTTCCGGTTTTGGGCGATGTTAGTTTTGCCCGGATACAACTTCCTTCCTGAACGAAAGTTGTTTGAACCGCCGGATCAGCTGTGCTGACACTTTCGGCTACAAATCCCTTAGCTCCGGATGGAACAACCACCCGTATCTCATACATATCGTTCGCAATCATCTGACTGGTTCCGCTTAACACCAGAGTCGAAGCGTTCCATTTTTCTTTCGTCAGGTCGATGACCCCTTGCGTAATGTGACGCGAAGTGCTTACCACCTGTGGGTAATCCATTTCCGGTCGAATAGAAATAATCCTGCAACTTCCAGGTGCCAAAAAACCAGATATTGTTTCTGTAAAAGGAGGAATAAACCTATTTACCCAGAAATCGAAACCTACATAACGCGCTGCCTTGGGTAGATCCATCCGGCTTAACAGGTATGACACATTCGATGGGTTCTCTCCATCAAAATTGAACAACCCGATTACATCTTTACGAACAGCATCATGGCCATCGATCAAATGCCACACGCGTGTAGGATCGTTTTCCAGATAGTCAACCGGTCTCACCGTTTTCAAATCGTGCGAGGGCATTGTTTTGCGTAAAAGATCCAATCGACTGGACGGAAGCTCTGCATATTGTTCGCTAGAGCCATGCAACGATCCGGTGAGACTGATCCATGACAGGGATGTCTGAGCCATTTCCAACGGAAACTGAGCACGTGGATATCCTGGGTCAGGATCATTATACCATACGCGCTTGTTCAGGAAGTAAAGCCGGGACGAAAATTTTGGCCCCCGAATCAGTGCTTTTGCATTAGCACCATTGTCAGGTCCAACCCGCATGGCATCAACCCGCCCCATGGACGGTCCAAAGGTACGCATGTTCTGTGTCTGGGAACACCCAAGCAGGAAAACATCGTTTCCTGCCGATCGACGAATAGTTTCCAAGCCTTTGGCATATCCCTCTATGGGGGTAACTGCCGGATTAAAACGCGTTTGCATCCCCAAATCGTCATCTTTGTATTGCTCATTGATATATTGGATACGGGTTCCTGTACCTGTCCAAAGACCGTCCATCTTAAAATACTTGTATCCCCATTCTTTCGAAAAACGGTTGGCTATAAAACCTACATATTCCTGTGCTTTGGGATTCGACAAATCAAGACACGTACCGCCCCAAAAAACATCATAAGGAGTTTCTCCCTTGGTAAAAACAGGCTTATTATCAATTTTTAAATTTGGAAAATAATTGTAAGGAGAAGCACCTTCTTTTAAGAACAAATCCAGCTTATCCTTCCAAAATTCGTCATACCACGATCCGCCAAAGGGGATGAACCAAATACCGGCCGTCATCCCTTTTCCCTTGATGTAATCGGCTGTTTTCTTCATCCCTGAAGGATAAGGACCCTGGGGATTTACCTTGGTAAAATCACGGGGAGGACCGTTTGTTTTACTCCCAAACTGCCAGAAATCATCAATCTGCATCACGCTTAAACTGTAAGGTTTCAGGTTTTCTGAAGCGAAATCGGTATTGGCAGCAATTTTTTTCTCAGTCGATGCGCCACTATGGTACCAGGTACAATAAATCGTTGGTTGCGGCAACAGTTTGATCTTCATGTTTTGGGCAATGGCATCGGCGTATGCTTCCAATGCCGTGCGCACATCAGCCCCATAACCAACAACAAGCGTTTCCGATTCGGCGGTTTTTCCGGCAGGAATCCTCAAATCGCCATAATCGATGCGGGCTTTGAGTACAACCTGGTTATTTGCAGCTTCAGAAAAAACAATCCCGCTTCCACGGTTGGCCGACAGCCATCCACAAACTACTCCTTCATTGTTCTTAGGGTTTCCAACAGCCAGGATCATATAACTTCCGGCAGCATCTGTAGCTGGTTTCAACCCGGCAGTACTGATGGTATTCAATGCCGAAGCATCAACACCCAAAGATACCTGACCTTCGAAGAAAGGCACCTTTGCTATTTTCAACTCTTCAATTGTGGAGTTTTTAATGGTTTTCCGAATCAAAACAAAAGGAAGAGAATCGTAAAGTGAAACGCCAAAACTGCTTCCCTGTTCATCCTGAATAACGAGTTCAGATCCTACCCCAAATATGGCATGGGTAATTTTTTTAACCGCTGCATTTTTTTCACTTTTTAGATCAAGTGTAATCTCTTTCATGAAAGGCGTTACAGATGAATTCATGTAAAACGACAACTTTTGACGATCGTACACAACCCTCATTTTTGCGTTGGAAAATTGGATCGGATTGGCAAGCAGCGACCCATAAAGAGTCAATAATATTAATATGAAAATAATTCTCATAAATTGTTTGTTACTGATACTAAATTAATCGTATGGATTAAAGTCTCCATTATCCCAACCTTGCGTTTGTTGCAACTTACTGTTGGTTTCTAAATGAGTGGTTGGAATAGCATAAAAGTGGTAGTTATCTTTAAAATTTATTGGAAAAACTTTATCTATCACTATATATGAGTCCTTGAAATAGGTAGAATAATCTTTGTTAATATCTACAGTTGATTGAATTTTTAAAAAATCCTCCTTTTTCATAGTTCTCAATTGTGGGTAAATTCCATGTCGTTTTGTGCCATTAAGTTCTTCAGCAAAAAGCCTTCTTCTTCTTAAGTCCCAATACCTTTTTCCCTCAAAAGCAAGTTCAATTTTTCTTTCGAGCAAAACAGTCTTAATTAACTTTGATCCAGTCATTCCCGATTCCAGTCCATACATTCCATCAGCACCAGGCTGAATTCCTGCCCTTTTTCTGATTTGCTTTAATATGTCATAAGCTTCGCTACTTTTACCTGTCTCAGCAGAACATTCAGCATGGTTTAATAGAACTTCGGCAAAGCGCATTTCAACCCAATCGGTACTGCTCCTGGTTGAAAGGTATGGTGAAAATACTGGGTTAATTGCTTTTCTGCAGTAAAAACCGGTGTTAGTTGGATTAAGTTCAGCTCCTGCAAATGTCCATTGAATGCGCCCCTTCTTGCCACTCAATTCCCAAAGACAACCATTATACGCAATAGAAGCAGTAAACCTTGGATCACGATTTTTCCAATAAAACAAAGAATCATATCCGGAAGTGGGATCACTAATCGCTTTGCCATTATTCATAGGATAAGAGTTGACCATTTCAATTGATGGCTGGTTTGCACCTGTAGATCCAACAGCCTCTTCCAAAGGTCGGGTTCCAGCATCCCAATTATGGGTAATGTTAGATTCATCCTGGAAACGGGTTGCAAAGACCACTTCATTATTCATCTCATTAAACCAAAAATTCTCATAACTATTGTACAATGCATATCCGTTTTTCGCTAATTCATCGACAGCGATTTTAGAGGCGTTGTATGCTGTATTCCATCGTTCAATTGTTTTATTCGGATTAAACTGAGGACTGGCATAATACAGCAATACCCTGGCTTTTAATGCTAGAGCAGTTGCTTTAGTTACCCGCCCAGCATCGTCCCCGGTCCATTTCCAAGGTAAAAATCCCGAAGCAATATCTAAATCCTTAACAATAAAATTTATACACTCTGATGTTTTATTTCGTGTAACATAGAGGTCATCGGTTTGATTTTGAACTTTTTCAATAATTGGCACTCCACCATAGACTCTTACCATCTCAAAATATTTCCATGCTCTAAGCACCAAAACCTGCGCTTTCAGCATATTCTTTTCAGAATCTGCTATTGATCCTTCATCAATCTTGTCCAAAAAAATGTTAATATTCCTAATTAGTGAATAATTCCATACATTAACTGAAGTAGTGGTTAACTGCCCGTAAACATATGCATTTCCTCCATAGGCTTCATCTGACATACTAGATAGACTTGTGTTCCAAACTGGTAGACAAGTACTATAAAGTCTATTCACATATGAAGTGGCATATTTTGCATCGTTCCATACTATATTTTCAGATATGGATGATAAATTATCTTTCTCCAATATTTCAGAACAACCTGAAAGTATTATTGTTAAAATTATAATAATATTTCGTTTCATAACTTTTGTATATTAATTTTTAGAGACTTACATTTATTCCCAACGAAAAATTTCTCATATTCGGATAATCCGAAAAACTGTTAATTTCAGGATCATAGTATTTCAAATTATTCTGTAGTAAGAAGAGGTTTGTCCCCGTTAAAAATATTTTTAACTGTTCGACTTTCATCTTAGAGGCCAATACTTTAGGAACCGTATAAGAAAGATTGAGATTCTTAAATCTCAAGAATGATTCATCCCTGACCCAAAAAGTTGAAGGATTACCTGCTTGATGTCTTTGAGGCTTTGGAAATGAGGCATTTATATTTTCAGGTGTCCAAAAATCTTTCCAGAAATTAAGTGGAGCAGCTTCTGCCGCGAAACTAGTTCCACGTATATCAATCATTTTTTCCGAGCCGGCAACGCCTTGAAAGAAAAGGTCCAGATTAAATCCTTTCCATTCGCATCCCACAGAAAAGCCATAGAGATATGGAGGAGTTGTGTAGCTAATAATCCAATCCTGGTCATTATCATCAATCTTCCCATCCGGATCATCTGTTGTTACACCTCTAATATCTTTATAGTTTAACATACCCAATTCCGGTTTTGCCCCAAAAATCGTATACCCGACAGGTAAAGCATTCAAGTCATCTTGTGTGCGTATTATATCTGTTGCAACATACCCCATCGTGCGATTTGAATTTAGCCCAACTACTGTTCTATAAGGGCGTAAATTTTGAGCCTCATCACGTTTAATAATCTTATTGACTGCGTAGCTGAAATTTCCACTTATCAAATATTTAAAATTATTACCAATTTTATTGTTGTAAGCAAATTCAAGTTCAATCCCCTTTGCCCACATTTTAGCATAGTTCTCTGACGGCATATTTGCTCCAAATGTAGAAGGCAAACTTGCTGTCCTATTTCCCAAAATATCATAGGTATATCGGTAAAATGCATCTCCATTTATCTTCATCTTTTTATTTAATAGCTCTGCATCAAAACCCACATTGTTAGAAAATGATTTTTCCCAGGTCACATTTGGGTTTGGAACAACACCTGCTGCTAATCCATCAGATAAAACACCAAACTGGGCACCGCTGGTAATGTTGTAATTCTGCATCCATTGCCAACCAGCTATTGCATCATTCCCTAAAAGCCCGCTGGATAATTTTAACTTGAGGTAATCAATAAACCGGATATTATTTTTAAAGAAATTTTCTTCGGAAATTCGCCAACCTGCTGATAGTGAAGGGAAAAAACCCCATCGTTCTTCCGGGGCAAAAATCACAGAACCATCATAACGAAAAGATGCTTCGACAAGGTATTTTTCTTTATAACCATAGTTGAGGCGACCAACATATGACATACGACCGGTTTCAGATCCATTTCCACCCACTGTTGAATTTTTAGGGTCTGCACTCCCAGCAAATAACTGATCAACTGCAGATGAAATAAAGTAGTTTGCCCTTGCATTAAAAGAATCCAGCCAACCTTCTGACTGTTCATACACTAAAAGGGCACCTACGTCATGGAAGCCAAATTTATTTTTATAGGTTATCATCCCATTCAGTTGATAATTTTTATTTTTAATGTATTGCTCATTTAGCCAATCACCGTCGTTACGGATAAAACTACTTTGCACTTTGTCGGTTAATATATGGTTGTGGGTTCCGGTAGTCTCAAAAATGTATAAGGTATAAGGCCGACAGAACTGCTTAATAAAAGTATGTCGGTCATATATATTATACATAAATTTCAAACTTAATCCTTTTATAAAAGGTACATTATATTGTAATGATGCTGTTGCTTCATAATTTGCCCATTTCTTATTATTATCACCACCGTTCTTAATGAGTTCCAAAGGATGCCACTTCAGTACAGTGCCGTTGGGTTTCCCATCAATATAAGACGGACCGCCGTATCCTCTAAGCAATAATCCCTTGTACATATCATTTAATGTCTCTGATTCATTGTCCGATCTCCAATAAGGTTTAAAATCATTCCGGCTTTCCATATTCATATTCAACGTGGCGATTAGATCTTTGGAAATATTAGCCTCAAGATTGCTTCTGAAATTATATTTAGAAAAATATAAATTGTCAAAAGAACCTGTTTCATAGTAATAATTACCACCAACATAATATCTAATAGCTTCATTTCCCCCTGAGATGTTTAGATTATTGCTATACGTCATTGCCGGTCTCCAAGCCTCTTTCAACATATTCCAATTACCCTGATTCTCCTTCCTCCATTGTAATTCATCTTCAGTGTAATATCTTGGATCAGAAGGCAAATAATTATCGATTCTTGCCTGCTCATTCAGCAATAAAGCCACATCATATGCATTCATTATTTCAGGAATCTTTGTAGCATCAGAGATTCCTACCGACCCCGAATAAGTAATGATTGGTTTCCCCGTTTTACCTTTCAGAGTTGTGACAAGAATAACCCCATTGGCTGCACGGGAACCATAAACTGCTGCAGAAGCTCCATCTTTCAATACTGAAATGTTTTCTATTTCTGTGGCATTTAGGCCATCAAAAGCAAATTTATCTCTTACCACTCCGTCAATAACATATAAAGGAGCTGTATTATTCGTAGTACTTTCTGCTCTGATGGAAATTGAGGCACTAGCTCCGGGTCTTCCTGTTACCTGATCAAACCTAACCCCAGACAATCGACCACTTAATGCATTGGATAAATTGCCTGCGGGGATATTTTTTAGTATTTCAGGATTAACTGTTGCTACAGACCCCGTCAGGTTTACTTTCTTTTGGGTTCCATAACCAATAGCCACAACCTCGTCAATGCCAATAGTCTCATCAGTAAGTATTACGCTAATGGAAGTCTTACTACCAACAACAATTTCCTGCATTTTCATTCCTACAAACGAGAACTGTAAAATGGCATTTTCAGGTACATTTGAAAGCGAGTAAGAACCGTTGTTATCGGTGATTACACCGGTTGTTGTACCTTTTACCACAACAGAAACACCTGGAAGCGTAGCCCCAGAAGAGTCGGTGACTTTGCCCGAGATGGTCTTTTTTTGTTGTTGTCCAACTGTTGATTCGATAGGAATAATTACAATATCCTTGTCAACCAATCCAAATTTAAGACCTGTATCTTTCAGCACTTTGTTCAGAATGGCTTCAATTGTTTCATTCTTCGCATCTACCGAAACCCTTGCATCGGCCGGAATCTGTTCATTTTTGTAAAAGAAATCGAACTCCGATTGATCCTGGATCAGGTCAAAAACCTGTTGCAGCGTAGCATTTTCAACCTTGATGTTTAGCTTTGTCTTTTGTGAGTAGACTGAAGCCGAAACATGAACCAGTGAAACAAAAAATAAGAATACAATCAGTCGCATGGTCAGCCAGATTTTATGGACTATTCCCAGTTCATGAGAGAGCCCATGAATTAATTTTTTTTTCATACTTTTGTTTTGCGTTAAAGAGTTTTAATTTATTAAGACTTGAAATTGAACGGAGGATGGTGGTACATTCTCCGTTTTTTTGTTTGGTCATTTTTGCTGTGGTACCTCCTTCTTTGTTAGTTAGTTGACATTGGTTTTTATATTGTTAATCACGCTATTTGCGTGTAATCTGAATTTTGTCGGCTTCGATTTTGTACTTGATTGGGACAGTGTGGTTCAACAATTCAAGAAAATGCTTGGCATCCTTGTTCCGCTTGATGACCCCGGAGAAGTGCATCCCCTTGAAACGGGCTTCATCTGCAGTGATCTCCACATCATACCAGCGCTCCACCAGTCTGAATACTTCCAGCAATTCTTTGTTCTGGAATTCATAACGACCACTCTTCCACGCACTGGCAGTGAGGGGGTCGACCTTTGCAACCACCAGTTTGTTGGTTTCCTTGTTGAAAATACTCTGTTCTCCAGGTTTTAGCAGTGTAGTCCTGTTATCGGTTTTTAGCTTGATCTGCCCGGTTTCGAGGGTGGTTTCAATCTCACTGGAATTTGCATAGGCCCTCACATTGAAAGAGGTACCGAGTACTTCAATCTGCTGTCCATTTACCTCCACCCTGAAAGGGCGCAGACTATCTTTGGCTACCTCAAAAAAGGCTTCACCACTTAATTTCACTACCCGTTCACCGGAGGCAAACTGTGAAGGAGCCAGGATACGGGTCTCCGAATTGATCCAGATCCGGGTACCATCGGCTAAAAACAACTGATTGACCTGCCCTTTGGGGACAAAAATCTCCTGCATGGTTACCGTTGCAACTGGTTGATCCTTGGTAAATGAGATGAACCGGGTGCCCCAACCTAATCCGAAGGCCAAAAGCAACATGGCTGCAATTCGCAGGAAATAGGTCAAATAACTGGTTTTGAGGGGCTGGTTGAGGGATAGGTTCTGCTTCAGCAATTCCAGTTCCAGATCGGTCTCGTAAACCTTCTGATTGGAATGGAAACCATAAGTATCCCAAATGTCCTTCTCTCCAAAGAAACGCTTTTCGTTCTCAGGGGATTCATGAATCCATTGGTGCAATTGCTGATCTTCCGCTTCAGTGGTCTCTTTCTGAAGGTATTTTTGAATGAGAATGTCGATTTCGGGCATGTCGTTTGGGTGTTTACATCTCTATGATCGGTTGAGAGTCAAATACCCTACCCTGGCTGCGAAAAATAATGTGAAAATGTGGAAATGTGAAAATGTGGAAATGTGGAAATGGAGGGGACTGGGAGGACTGGGGGACTAGGGAGACGAAGGAGAGGGATGGAAAATGAAAGCTTACATTAATTTTTAAACAAATGGGACGACAAAAACAGCATCAACGGTAAATAGTCCTTCATTTCTGTACGGATGGTCGCCAGGGCTTTGGAGATCTGCTTTTCGACGGCTTTTACTGAAATATCAAGCTCTTCCGCAATCTCCCGGTTCTTCTTGTTTTCAAACCGGCTTAGCTTAAAAATCTCTCTGCAGCGGTCGGGCAGCCTGTTCAGGACTTCATTGAGTTTGTCCTCCAACTCCTGCTCTATCAAACTGGAACGCTCGTCCATGTAAAATTGCAACTCCTCCATTTGCAGCACCAGCCGGGTTGATTCGACATATTTGTTCCTGACTTTCTGCTTTTCGAGTTGTTGAAGGCAGCGGTTTCTTATGGTGGTAAAGAGGAGTGCGTTGAGAGATTTGGTGATGTTCAGGGATTTATCTGTCCACAGTTTAGCAAATGCATCCTGCACGATGTCTTTGGCCTGGTCGTCTCCTACAAATTTGGCTGCGTAATAAAACAAAGGTTTGGCATACTGTCTGAAGATAACCTCAAACAATTCAATACTCATCTCTTCAACCAATAAACCTTTGTCCTTAATTTGAACCATCTTAGTTTTGGATGCTCTGTTGTACCAATCAAACGACTTCGGCAGAAATCGCTACATTTTTCATTCAAATGTACCTGATGCTTTTCATTAAAGCAAATTAAGTTAGTTGGACAATATAATGTCTTAGGTTTAAATTCAACTGTTCAAGTATCGCGCAATGACGCAAGGAACGCAAAAAGAAAAACAGGACAATACCTTTTGTTATATGCGCCTTTGGGCTTATCCTTTGAGGTGCAGTAATTTATGAGAGAGGTATCATCCTTATAGTCTCAGGAGGGCAGATCACGGCACAGGCACCGCACCCTGTACATTTATGTTGGTCGATCACAGGCAATGTCTGAAAGCTATTTTTGGTATCTATGGCTATGGCCTCATAGGGACAGGCAACTTTGCACCTGTCGCACTCGGTCTGTTTCAGCAGCAGACAATTTTCCGGCTGGAGCTCTGCCAAACCAATGACCAGCTCTTTTTTCGCTTTTGGGTCAAAGAGCGTGATCGCCCCGCTCGGACAGGCCTGACTGCACAAGTTGCAGTTTTCCATGCAATAGCCTTTTTTGAAACTGATTTCAGGGGTCATCCAGGTCATCGGATCGCTAAACTCGGACCGTTGGAAGAGAATGTTTGAAGGACAGGCCTTGATGCAACTGCCGCATCGGAGGCAGAGCAGATTGTACAGGTCAGCCTCTACCGATCCTGGAGGCCTGAAATGGGGCTTGACTGAAGCCTTTAAGAGTCCGGGGAGTGTCAACCCAATGGCGAGGCCTGCTCCTGATGCCAGAAACAACCTGCGTCTGTTCCTTGACAAATGACCCGACAGTTCTTTGTTTAAACTGGGTTTTTCTGCCGATTTTTTGAATACGGGATCCAGATCCAGCAAACCACCCAAGGGACAAATCCTGGCGCACCAACTTCCGGGAAACAGCAATTGTGAAGTGAGTAAAATGGGTAGTCCAAGCATGGACAATAGTACCGGTAGGGAAGGCTCCTGGGAGAAAACAGTAAAAAAACCATTGAAAATAACCAATGGATCGAGCAAAGCCAAGGCAGGAAATCCTGCAAGCGCCGCCAGGATAGCGGCAGCAGCAATCCATTTCCCCAATGGGGGCAATTTTCGAAGGACAAATGCCTTTCGACGGCCAAGGGTGGAGCATTTGTCACAGGCGTAGCCAACCGGACAGAGGTAGTGGCAGAACCACCGCTTTTTCAGCAACGAAAATAGCAGCAGGATGACCGCAATTCCGTTGAGCCAGACCACCGATCTCAGGACCAATACCGAGTTCAGCATCACAAAGGGACTTAACCAGAGGTAGAGGCCGCTTGCCCATCCCCATCCCAAGGGAAGTGCCAAGAGGAGGGCTATCACCAGTGATACGGTGCGAATTTCTTTTAGCCGGACTGCCATTTTCAACCAAGCCATGCCCCTTGTTGCAACAACAATTGTTTCAGCTTCTTCCTGTCCAGATTCCGCACTGTTTGGCGCTCTTTTACTGCCAAGCCGGCAGCCGCGCCTGCGCCATGTCCGGTGATCAGGCAGGTGCCAATGATTCGGGTATCTTCCGCCAGTTCTCGCTCAAAACAGAAACAACGGCCTGCGACCAAAAGATTCTCTGTTTTTTTTGGCAGGAGCGACCGGTAGGGTATCTGCCAGAGCGGGCGTTCGGATTTCGGTACTTTTTTCCCTTTGTAAAGCATGGTTGTCCAGGCACCACTGACCCCGATTACATCGTCGAATGACTTGTAGGTCATGGAATCTTCGAGGGTCAGTTTGTATTCCCCTTCGACCATTCGCGACATTCTAACACCCAGTTGGGAGGCGGTATCCAGCAAAAAGACCTGTTCGTGTCCGGGTGTTTTCCTGATCTTCTGAACGTTGTCCCATATCTCGCGCCGGTAGTCCATTTGCAGCCGCGACAGGTTGAGCATGTCCACCCCGCTTTGATCATCCTGTCCATGCATGTTCACCCAGTTAACACTCCTGATGGGTGTTGGTTTGCCGATGTTCATTTTAACATAACCATTTTTGTGGGTATCTATCCGGTCGATGTTCCCCAAACGGTGCACCAGTCCGATGTGGTATTTCATCTCGTCGTACTTTTCACCTGCCCAGTGAAACAGATCCCCGTCGCCGGTGCAATCGATTACCACTTTTGCCAGCACGGCCATGCGTCCGGATTTGCTTTCAATGAATACGCCCTTCAATTCATTCCCGTCCATGATCACGTTGGATCCCCAGGTATGGTAAAGCATTTTGACGCCCGCCTCCCGGATCATCTCATCCAGAACATACTTGGCAGCCTCGGGGTCGACCACAGGATTGATTTCCTCAATCGACATGCCCAGCTCTTTCAGCTTTTGTGACATTTCTCCACCGACACCATAGATCACCTGGCGGGTTTTTCCTTGCTTGTCAACGGCATGGGTGGATAACAGTGGCAATACCAGTCCACCGGTCCACAGTCCACCAAGGTGATTGTACCGCTCAACCAGATACGTCTCGGCCCCTGTTCTGGCAGCCGCAATGGCCGCTGCGGCACCGGCAGGTCCACCCCCAATGATCAGCACATCTGTTTCTGCAAGGATTGGTATTTGCCTGGCAGGCTCAGCAATGGATCTGCCTGACAGGGGAGAGGAGTTGGCAGGATTGGCTGGCGCCATTGATGCTGAATTGGTTGGTTGAATCTTGCGTCCGCAGCTGATCCCAACCCCCAAAGCGCTACCGGTAAACAATACATTCGTGAGGAATTTTCTCCGTTCCATATAAAAATTATTTTTCAGGTTTAATTACTCCAAAAACCGGGAATACACACTTTAATTGAATTCTTAGGTCGAAACAACTCACAATGGGTCCTTTGCGAGCGTAGTCTATTAATCATCTCAAATTTAAGAATTAAGATGAGCAAGATCTAAGAAAGGGAACAAATATGTGGAATATCCTGGCAATAGCATGGTTATGAAAATATTTAAATGTCTAAAATCACATACCTAAAAAGCCTTTTATGCGCCGTTGAATGGGTTATTTCCACTCAATTACCATCGTCTCTTCCGGTTTTATTTTAAGGATTTTGCCTGAAATTGATCCCTTTAAATTTGCAAATATTATTGTCGGGTTTAATATTGGATTGTGGACAGTCAGTTCAATGGTTTTTTCAGTGGTTGCTTTGTTGACGATTACCGTAACGAGACTGCTGCCAGATTGCATGCTTTTCATCAGCACATTCTTTTGCGTGGAGGTGAATCGGATGGGCAGGACCGAAAGTTGCCTTTGGAATTCCTTGTTCAGAAATAGGTTCTGTGCTGAATAATCCTTTTGAATGCGGCTTCCCAGTCCCAACAGGGATGGTATCCACAAAACCTCTCCCTGGCCGATGCTGTTTCGCACTGCGATAGCCTTTCCATTTGCGGCAGCAATGGTTTGACCTTTTGAAGGAACGATGAATCCACGCCACAGATGGGTTGGTAGCTTATTCCCTTCGATGGTGGTAGAGAAAAGATTGTCAACCAGTTTGAATTCGCTGATGTTTCCTCCAAACAAATTTTCGAAGGCGAAGCATGTTTTCATTGTATTGTGCAGGTTTTCATCGAAAAAGCCTGTCAGGCCATCGACCAGTAATTTGCCTCCCCTGTCCACGAAGTTTTCCAGCAGTCCGGCATAGCTATCCGGTAGGGAGATCTGATGTGCCAGGATGATCGTCTGCCCTTTGTAATCGGCTTTTGAAAAGTCGAACTCTTCGAAGGCTTTCAAGTTGACATTCACCCCCATTTCGCTGAAAGCTTCAAAATAGCCGAGCACCGATTTCATCACGCCGCCTTTGTCGCGGGCCTCGTAGTTTTGGGTGGAACCACTTGCCATCTTCGATTCTGCCCACATGGATTGCCGGACATACAACAGACTGATGCCCGATTCCACCTCTTTGGCATTGGCAAAAAGTGCTGCATGGTTGTTGAATGTTTCTGCAACTTTGGCTGCTGCAACCATCCTGTCGGAAGGTTGGTTCTGAAAATCCAGCAAGGCCCATTCGCCAGCTTCAATGCCTGAACTGCGCGGATTCAGGCACCAGAAGATGTTCCCGGTTGCATTGGTGGCAGTGGTGATCCAAAGCCATTGGGCAATCTCTTCTTTGGTCGGACACATGGGGGATCCACCGCTGTAGGTATTGTTGCCGCCCTGCAATTCAGTCATCCACCAGGGAATGGGACCAGCACCGGAACGTACCATCTCACTGTTGGCCGACATGGCCACGGCATATTGCTGACGGGTGAAATAGCCAAAATGCCAGCTGGCATGTGCTGAGCCTCCCAGAGTGGTCAGGAACTTCCGCCATTCGGGGAAGTCGTACTCCGCACAATTCTGAAACATGGCATGGTTGTTCACATGAATTTCATGCGTGTTGTCGTATTTCGTTATTTCTCCGGCAATCCATTTCAGGAACCAGGTACCATAATCTTTCTGAAATGCCTGATCGTAAAGGTCCATCAGTACCGGGTATCCCTTGTCGGTGAATTCTTTGCGCTGATGTGTCCTGGCCCACTCTTCAAATTTTTTCTTTGTAAAATCAGTTTTGGGTAAAGTGCCGCCACCGGGTTCGTTGATCAAGACATAGCCATATAAACTGGAGAATTGGCTAAAATGTAATGTCATCTCTTTCAGAAACAGGGCAATGGATTGCAGGTGGGCCTCATCCCTGGGGTATTTGAATCCGCCGATATCCGTTTTTTCGGTGTAGTAGAAAGGATTGGCAAAGACTTTGATGTCGTACTTTTCGGCCGACCGGAAGGCGTTGTCGAACAGAGAGAAATCCCAGCTGCCATCTGCTTTAAGCATGTAAGACTCAAACATCCGGATACGGCAAACTGTAAAATGTTGCTCCTTCATGGTTCTGAACCAGGTGTCGATCTCGGCTGGCGTCTGACCGGGTTCGATAAAAACTTCGGCACCTATGAAAGGAACTTTTGTTTCCATTGTCTGCCCAATGGAGGTATGTGAGCTAAGTATAATCCAAATAGCTGAAAATAATAACGTAAGAGTTTTCATTTCTTTCACAACAAATGATCAAATAAATGTATTGATCGGCGCCTGTGGCTTTACCGGAATTTCAAGTTTCAAATCGTTCCAGTCGACCTTAAGTACCCCTTCTTTTTCTACAAGTACAGCCTTTTTTATGGCTGGCAATTGACCAATCGGATCAATTGAAAAGGTAAATCCTGCGAAGGCTCTGTTGATCTTGGTCAGATCGAATTCAGTTTCTGCGCCTGAATAGAACACAAAATCAATCCAGCTGTTTTTGCCCTGGCCACCCTTTTCCCAACGGCCTTTCAGTTCATTAAATTCTGCAGAATAAAGTTGCAATGAAAATTGCAATTGATCCATGGTAAAGTTGAATGGGTCAGAGGCTGAGGCAGGAATGGAAAGTAATCCTTTGTCAGCAATACTTCCAAATTCGAACCGCAACCGCAGATCTTTGGCCCTGAATTTTCCATTTGGCAACCGGTCGATGCTGATGTGCTTGTCACCACCATTTGAAATGAAATTAAGGCCGGCCAATACCTTGTTCTCATTCTGCTGAGCATAAAAGGTGGCTGAACTAAAGTCATAATCATCGTGCAAAAACCGAACCTGCAGGTATTTGGGTGACTGAACCGTACCCCAATAGGCCAGGAATGGACGGCGTTGGTTCCACATGCTGGATCGATTGGCTGTTGACAGAGCATACTCTTTGGCCAGATAGCAATTTCCGGTAGTTTGGGGTTCTACTTTCTCGAACAGATCCTTTTCGGTACGCGGATATTGGGGTGCCAAAAAGTAATGCATCAGGTTCTCCGGAATCTGGTGCTTGATTTTGACATCACTCCGTTTTACTTCTGTGCCAATGGTAATTCTTCCATTCGAAGCCTCTTTCAGGATGGCATAAAACGTAGGCTGTACCAGTGTGCTGTAAGAGCGACTGTGTGGTCCGTTCCACTGTCCGGTAGGTTGGTGGTAGTGCTTTGCAATGGTTTCCCAGCCGATGGAATACAACTTTTCTATTTGTATTTTGGCTACCGGTTCAATGATATGCTTTTTCATTCTGGACAATTCATCCAGCGCAACAATCGTGTAGGTTGGGCTGTTGTACTCGGTGAATCCACCCTTGTCGAGCGTGTAATCGTAAAAGGTTTTCAGCCGGTTTTGTGCATAGGATTTCATTCCGGGCAGGTCGAACAGATGTGAAACCATGTAGGTGACATAGGTTCCCATGATGGCGATGTTGGTGTAACTTGGTCCGACGTTTCGTTTCTGTATGGAATTTGCTGCCAGTAATAAGCCATTTTTAATCTTAACTTTCAGCGCAGCAGGGATGCGATTTTCGTGCCCCATCCATACATCCAGCAGGCTTACGGCATTAAAATCGGCCCAATTGTAATCAATGGGAGATTTTTTTGTAGCAAGCGGTTCCTCCATATAATAGGGCCACACTCCGCACGACTTGGAATTTGGATCCTGGTCCTGCAGTGTAAGGGTCTTTTCTATCACGTCAAAAGCCCTTTGCGTATACTGTTCATCACCCAAATCCAGCAGCAGTACTGCGTAAGAAAATGAGGAACGAACCTGGTGAAAAACGCCGCTTGTAGCGTCGGTATGGTAATTGTACCCGTTGATCGTCGATGTGAGCATCTTCTCCCTGGGGTCATACTTTTCATGCATTCCTTTGAGTGATTCTGTGATGATCATCTTCTCTTCAGGTGAGAGCAGTACATTTTTATATTGAATATGCTCATCAAGATAGCTTGCATGTGAACATGAAAATGTAAGTAGGGAAATTAAGGCAACCAATGTCGGTTTGATATTCATTTGTTTATATTTTGTTTTTTAACGGCCAAATGGAATAGCCACATAATCATTTTCGGTTGGTATGAACATATTCTCATGGCTATTTCATGTGTAATAATTTGTTTATTAATGGTCACATGGAATCCCCAGATATTCATTTTCGGTTGGTCCCGGCTAGTCGGGATGGGGATTTCATAGTCTATTTTTCAAATTTTCTAATCACTTCATCGTATTTCGCTGAAAGAACCGGATCAAATCCGGCCAATGCTTTCCACTCTTCTGTTCCGTAAACCCCGGCCTGTGAATAATCGAAAGGTTTGAAACCGATCTTTTTCATCATAGCCTTGTTTTTTACCGTGAAGTCGAAACCTCCAGGATTCACAAACCCAGGATTGGCGATCACTGAGTTGCGGTCTTTGCCCGAAGCTTGCCATTCCTTAAATGATGCCTTATCAAATCGGAGCTCTTTGGTGCGGGTATCCCAGTAACAATTGTTGTCAGAGTTAATTTTTACCTGGCTCCAGCGGCTGGAAAGCAAGCTTCCTGAGTTGAACCAGACAATGTTGTTGGTGAAATTGAACGAAAGATGCTCCTCCAGGCGTGTGGCCTGCAACTGGCCTTTGATGTTGGCGGAAAAGATGTTGTTGCGGATGGTATTTTCTTTTCCGTAGTGCTGGTGGAACCCCGAATTCTTGCAGGCATAAACAAGGTTGTTTTCCATCAAAATACCGGTTGAGCCTTCGTCTGTATACAATCCCCAGCCGCCATAATCGAACGAATAGACATGATGGATCACATTGTTGCTCACCGAAGTGCCTTCCGATTCGCCAAGACAATAGACGCCGCCCATGTCGCACAGTTCGCCCCAACCAAGGTGATGGATGTGGTTGAATTCGATGATGTTCCGTTTGCTTGGGCTGTGCGAGTAACCCCAAACCCAGCCGACCGATACCCCCGAATAGCGGAAGTTGGCAATTTCGTTGTGGGTAACCGCATTGTCGCTGGCCTGGAAAATAGTGACCCCAACGGCGCATGGGAAAACATAGCCCCCCGAGCGGATGATATTGTTGTCCACTTTAATGCGTTGGGTCAGCGCTTTTTCATTTTCCGGAATGCGGATGTCACCAATTTTAACCCCACCTGCACCCAAATCGTGCAGGTAACATTGCTGAATCGTACAATCGGTACAGGCTTTGCGCAGCCAGATGGCGCTGGTGCCGGTTTGTGATATTTCGCATTTCAGGAAGCTGATGTTGCTGGCATAATCAGCCATGATCGTGGCTTCCACCGGCGAGGCAGCCTGTGCCGGCTCGTTACCCCATAGCGGCATCCGGTATCCTGATACTTCGAAGCGAAGGTTTTCGAAACGGATGTGCTGAACCTTTTTCCCGGTTAGTTCATTCCCCTGCAGGGTTACAAATCGCCCTGTTACAGGCGCATAAATCTTTTTGAGGTTGGGGTTCTCACCTTCTGCCAAAATAAAAAACAAATCGCCGTTGCGCTCCAGGTACCATTCACCGGTTGTATCGAGCGCAGCCTTGAAGTTCTCGATCGTATAGCGTGTTTTTTTATCGAGGCTGTTCCATGGTTTCATACCTCCTCCGGCCGTAAAAACAGTTGAGCTGTCGGCATCAAAAGCTGAGACTCGCTTGCGTGTATTGTCCCATTTGTGGTAGAGGATCAGCACGGCATCGTCAAAATCACTCTTCGAGAATTTGGCAAAATCGGTGGCTGCTTCCGGAAAAACCTTCAATTTCTGAACCGCCATGTCGGGCACCCGTCCATTTCCTTTCGAAACAACTGTTTCATTCACTCCCTTCAGCAAATAAAACCCCTGATTGGGTGATTTGGCGCGGGTTGCACGTTGCCCATTCATGTAAAGCTGCTCAAAGTAGAACCCAAATTGGCTGACCTCCTGTACTTTGGTCTTCCATACTTTGTCGGTTACTTTTTCCCAGTTTTTGATTGGAATGCCCCCGATAAAAACCGGATGGGCGCCTTCTTCGGCCCTGTAGGTGACAGGGAAAGTTTCGGTTCCGGAATCCTGATCGCTAAGGAGCAGCGGTTCTGTCACAAAATAGGTGCCATTGGAAACGATTACGCGTACTTCTTCGTTCAGGATGCCGGATTTCCGCAATTGTCTGATCCTGTCGCGTGCGCCTTCCAAATTTGCCAGTGGTTGAGCCTTTGTGCCCGGATTGAGGTTGTTCCCTTGGCTGGAAACGTAAATATCTTTGGCTGAAAGATTCATACAAAGCATGACAGCCATTGTTAAAAAATAAAATTGTAAGTTGTGCATCTCAGTTTCGGTTTATAATTTTTTACTTGAACCTAACCTCCTTTGAAGAGATGTTCTTATCAAGGATATATGGTTTTTTTGCTTTTCGGAAATCGTTGGAAAGCATGAGTACATCACCGCTCCTTTCCCCCTCTAATTTAAGGAAAACATTGGTGTTGGTCAAGGAGCGGCAATTGCTGATCAAAACATTCCTGGTATCCACCATCCGGACTATTGCTGCTGCCTCCTTGTCAACTTCGGCGCCCACACCAACAAGTTCCCGGTTTTCAACATCGTCGGTAACAATTGCCGGACGGAAATCCTGACTGGCCAATTTAAACCGCACATTGTTGAACACAATTCCTCTGGCATGACGAATGTAAGCTCCATAGGAGGGTAATATACCAAAAAAATGTTGTTCGGGATACATATCCTCAATTTCCGGCACTTTGTTTAAAGCATGTTGCCTGCTGCCTCCTCCGGGATAAATCAATTGTATATCGTTGAATGTTACGTCTTCGATGTAATGTCCAGGGATCATAATTCCTAGCACTGCCATTTTGTCCCAGGCAACCCTGAGCATTGAGTCCTGAATATCTACTGTTTTCATGGTAGCAGTTATTCCTGAAATTCGGATATTTCGCATGATGCCAACAGGGGAGGCCTCTTTCGCATGCTGCTGATAGGCTTCAAATCCATTGATGTTTACTTTCCTCCCCATATTCCCCAGACGCATAAAGATAGGGCCTTCCACATTGTGCATGGTGATGTTGGAGATGCTTATGTCTTCCACAACTCCACCATCCACAGCCATAAATTTAATCGCGTCCTGTGCACAATCATAGATTGTACAGTTGGATACTGCAATATTTTTAAACCCTGCAGCAGAAGGTGTTCCAAATTTAATGGCAGCGCAATTGCTTCTTAATATACAGTTGGTTACAACTACATTTTCCACCGGCAATCCTTCGATGCTACTCTTGAAACAAATGGCGTCGTCATCACTGTAAATAAACGAGTTGGATATAAAAACGGTTTTGCAGGATTCGATGTCAATGCCATCATTGTTCGGTCTTACATGAGAATCAAGCCTTATCTGATCAATGAATACAGATTCACAGCCAATTAAATGAATCCCCCAACTTGGTGAATTAGTAACATTTACACCTCTGATGTTGATGTTGTTGCATCCTATCATTTCGATTAATCGTGGTCGTGGAGGGTAGATCTTTTTTGCAACGGCTTCCCCTCTGAAGACGGGAATGGATTCCTGCCTTGACATGGCCTCAAAAAACTGTCCCTGTCCGTCAATGGTTCCCTGACCGGTAATCGAGATATTTCCTGAACCAAAAGCATAAATCAGTGCCTGTCCCCGGGGATTCACATACCTGTTTTTTTCTGCCAAAAATGTGTCACTCAACTTATAATCAGAAAGGCTGGAACTGCCCAGCAAAACAGCATCCGCCTCAAGATGAAAGGTCACATTGGCTCTAAGTACAATCGTACCGGTCAGATAGGCTCCTTTGGGAAATACCAGGGTTCCTCCGCCCATGTGGTAACAACTGTCGATCGCTTCTTGTATCAAGATGGTATTAAATGTCTTGCCATCCATAGCGGCGCCAAATTGCCTGATATTGATTTGGATAGCAGCCTGTGAAACCATTTGGAAAAGGAGAAACAGGGACAAGGATAAGCTGATTTTTGGCATCATAGCAGTGCAGTTTATTTAAGTATATACCAATAAATTAACATGTTGGAAAGTATTAAGTAATAAGAACAATTAAATGTCGTAGCTACTATTATTGAGTCTTGAGCAATTTGTCAGTTGTTTCGCGCAAAGACTGCAAAGACCGCAAAGAAGAAAACGACATTGTCATTTATGTAATACTTATTTCAAGACGAGCGAGACTTTTTCAGCATAGGGTTTGGATTGAGCCTTCACTTTCAGGTTCTTCCAGGTCAATTCCATCTTGTCTCCGGAAGATTTGACTGTAACCTTTCCCCCGGGGATTATTGGCTCATTTTTAAGGGTAACAAGCAATCCGATCATGGCTTCCTTCATCTTTTCAAAATTGAATTCTTTTTCTGTTCCGGAATAAATGACCCAATCAATCCACTTGTTTTTAGCATCACCGCCTGTTGAGAGCGTTCCGCTGTAATCCCCAAATTTCACTACCGGAAGTTCAACCCTGAAATTTACCTTGCCCGAGTTGCCTTGAACCAGCCGGTTTTTCGGGTCGGTGGTGGTGAAGTTGATGCTGCCCAGATCACCGGTGAATTCGACCCTTAAGCGCATATCGGTTGCCTTGATGGTGGCATTTTTAATTACATCAATGGTCACATGCCGGTCGCCACCGTTGGTGGTGAAATTGATGGCTCCCAATACATTGTTGGAGTCCTGTGCACAGAAAATATTGGCAGAAGCATAGTCGTAAAAGTTGTGCAAAAAGCGGATTTGCATCGAAACAGGCTTCTGCTGCGTCCCCCAGTAGGCTAACAGTGGCCGGCGCTGGTTCCACAGACAAGACTGGTTGGCCGACGATAGTACAAAGTCATTGGTCAGCCATGACTTGCCAGTGATCTCTTTTGTTTTGATCCAAACTCCCTTGTCACTTTCCTGGTAGGAGACCATTGGATTCAATTCGATCTGCTGTCTACCGCGGATAAAGGTGTCGATTTCCATCCGGGGAAGTTTGGGCTCCAAAAAGTAATGCATCAAATTGGAAGGAATTTTGTGATTGAGCCTGGGATTGTGGTCTTTTGAAAAATCAACCGGGGTTTCAGGATTGATCTTGCCAGCTGAAGCGGTATAAAGCCAGTGGTAGGTCGATGAACCGAGCAATACACTGTAGCAGCGACCGTGCGGACCGGCCCATTGGGCGGTAGGGGTGTGGTAGTGGCGGGCAATGATGTTCCATCCGGTTGTATAAATGGAGTCGAGCATGGCACGGTCCTCTTTTTGGATTACCTGTTCTTTCAACCGGAGCACTTCATCCAGCGAAAGTTTGAAATAGGCTGGGCTGTTGTATTCCAGGAATCCCTTGTTCAGCAAGGTGCAGTCATAGAATGCTTTCAGCCGTTTCCTGGCGTATGCCATCAAATCCGCGTCATTGTATTTGTCGGCGGTGATGTAGCAGACATACAAACCCATCAGGGAGATGTTGGTATAATCAGGCCTCACATCCCGCATCCTGATCTCTTTGGCCGCCAGCAAAAGTGCCTTTTGAGTTTGTACCTTCAGGTCGGCCGGCAAGATGTCGTTGTGGTTGTTGAGGATGCTGATGATGGGCACGGCGCAGAAATCGGCCCAGTTGCGATCGGCAGGTGTTTTTTTGGTGGCAAGCGGTTCCTCCAGGGTATAGGGCCAAACGCCCAAGGTTTTTGAATTTGGATCCTGATCCTGCAGTGCAATTGCTGCACGCAGCACATCAAAGGCGCGTTGCCTGAATTCCGGTTTGCGCGAATCGAGCAAGGCACTGGCATAATTTAAGGAAGCCATGGTGCTGTGAACTTTGGTCTCCTCCTTCACATCGGAATGATAATGGACCGATTGTGTAGACCGTACCAGTTGAACCACCGGATTGTATTTGGCATCTGTTTTTTCGATCTCCTTCAGAAGTACATCGATCTCTTTTTCTGATAATTTGACAGGCCGAAGCAGGGTGTTTTTTTGCTGGGCTGCCACCATGGTAACCATGAACAGCAAAAGAATTTGACTAATGAATTTTATCATTTTTTTATTTTTTCAATCAGGTTACTCATTTCAATCCCGGCGAACAGCACGGCAAACAGTCCATGTGTGTCGTTGTCGTAGAAGGGGCGGTTTAGGTAGTAGTTGACATCTTCCGAGCACATGGTGCCGTAGCAGATGTTGTGGACAGTGCCGTCGGGTTCGATCTCTGTTTTCAATGCCTCCCAGCCTTTCAGTGCATAGGGTTTGTATTTTCGCTCATTCAGCCAGCCATGGGATATACCACGGGCAATTGCCATGGTAAAGATTGCAGTTCCTGAAACCTCTTCCCGGGAATCTGGCCGGTCGAGTACCTGCAACCAGAAGCCATTTTTAGTTTGAAGCGCGACCAGCGCATCCACATGTTCACGGTAGTGGGCCAGCAGGATTTTGTAGTTGGGATGATTTTTGGGCAATACTTTCAGCACTTCGGTGGTTGCCCAGATTCCCCAGCCATTGGCACGCGACCAGTGCGGTAGCTTGATAGCTTTCTCTGAATATTTGGCGTGCATGTACAATTTCGCCTCCTTGTCCCAAACCTGTTCATTGAACCGGACTGCCTGACTGGCGGCATCATCCAGAAATTGATTCTTTTCTTCAGGCGAACTGGCATATTGTGCAGCCTGGATCAGGAATGGAATTCCCATAAACATATCGTCGACCCAGGTGGTATACTTCTCGGGAGTAAGGCGTGTATAAATATTCGATCCGGGGAAACGAATCTGTTCGTCTTTGGCATATTTCATCATCCGGTCGATGTATTTTTTGTACAACTCATGGTGTTTGAAAGAGGATTCCTTTCTAAGCCTATAGATAAATGGCAGGGCAGGAGCGAGGGTAAAATCGAGCAATGGTGAAAAAAGGAAGCTATTGTTGGCAGAATTGACGGCACGTAACGCTTTCACCTGGTAATTGACAAACGGTGCCCCGTTGAGGTGAAAATCGCAGAAATTGGTGGCATATTGGTTGTATTTCGCATCTCCGGTAACTTCACCCAATTGCTGCATGGCCCAGGCCACACCCCCGTTGTGGTAGTTCCAGGTATAGTTGGTACCCCAGGGAAGCGGATCGATCACATCTCCGAGAATTTCAATTTTTGGAATGGTCCAGGTAACAGGAGATACTGTACCTTCGTACATTTTTCCGAAAACGATCTCCTTTTCGGGAGCATAAACGGTTTCGATTCCTTTTCCGTCAGTATTGGGAAACGGACCAATGACCAGCCAGTTGGTCAGACCGACAATTTTAGGATCGATGTGAGGGATTGATTTGAGCCCAATTTCAGGATAACTTACCGATTGCGCAACGACTGCGCCCTTTGTGCTCGGAGGCTGGAAATAGACGACCCACTCATTTCCATAGGTTTCTGATTTAATTAACAAGTTATTTACTCCTTTTTTCAGCTTCACAGAAAAATGGTTGTCCATTTCAATGCTGCGTTCTTCAAATCGTAGGTTAAGAGGGTTTCTTCCCTGCTTCTCATAAACCACACTGCCGTTTATCCACATTTTGCATCCATCGTTGTGAGCTGTTTGCAAAATAATCTCGGTATCAACACTTGAGGTCAGTTGGGTGTAAGCATATGCCACTGCGGGTTTTCCCAGACCAAAGGTCCGGCCAAAATCAACGAAATGGAGACCACTTAACCTGGGATTATTTCCCTGCAAAGTAAGCCGGTAACTAAAAGGTGTGTCCCGAATCAGTTTGTCGCCTATTAATTTTGCCACAGCCAATGGATCGGCGATTTGGCTAACATTGGGTTGTGCCGTAAGTGACATAATTTGTCCAAACAATAGCAAAATTAGTAGGTAACGATTCTTCATGGATGGTATCATTTGATTATTTTTTTAGAA
>CAZVTL010000019.1:0-28443 GCA_964630075.1 uncultured Tangfeifania sp. | reverse complement strand
TTTGCTCCGCCGATGACTGTATTTTTTGAGCGTTTTTTCCAAATAGGGACAGCATTAAATCAGAAGTGAGGTGTCTTTGTCCATTACTGTCTAGTACTTCCAATTGTTGTACTATGAAACGAATATTTATATCTTTAGCTATAAATTCATCTACAAGTTGATTTAAAAAGGTTGGATTTCTAGATAATCTGCTTACTTCGTGGACATAAATAATATCTACATCTTCCTTAGTGAGTAACCTAAGTCTATTTAATTCGGGCCTATTCTCATTTTCGTAACCACTTAAATGATCTTTGTAGGTATCGATAATAGTTGCACCTGAATTTTTGGCATAGGTTGCCGTGTCTGTCATTTGTCTCTCTGTATCCTGTAGGTCAGTTGAGACTCTAAGATAAATTGCTGCTTTCATAGCAGCAAATCTAATGTATTTAAACCGTATAATCGAATATATGATTAAAAAGCACTGGAATACGGTGAAACTGGAAGGTAGTCTGCAGGATAGTCTGGTGAAAGAGATGATCACCCATTCTTATGAGCTGGTGCTGGCATCTTTGCCAAGAAAGGCGCAGGAGACTGTCAAAGGAGGCGAAGATACATTTTGAGTTTGAAATGTTTGAAGTGTTTGATATGTTTAGAAAGTTGACATCTTGGTTAAACTATCACAAACTTCCCGAACATTTCAAACCTTTTAAACATCTTAAACAATTCAAACAATTTGTTGTATATGGTTTACAATCTGAATGGTGCCGAATACATTGAGCTGATCAAGCTGCTCAAATTGCTGCGGATTGCTTCATCCGGCGGAGAGGCAAAGATGATGGTGGAAGGGGAGGAGGTCACGCTCAATGGATTGCCGGAATCCAGAAAACGAGCCAAACTCCGTGCAGGCGACGTTGTTCGGATTTTTGGAAAGACAATCAGCATTGAGCCCTGAGCGCAAAAAAAGGGAGCCGGTTCATTTGACCCGGCTCCCTTTTTAAATAAATGTGAGACTATTGTACCTTCAGTAATTTCATCATCTTTTTGGCAATCTCCGTATTTTCCATGAAGCCTGTAAACTGTTCAGCGCCAGGGCCAAAGGCAAAGACCGGAACGCAGATCCCGGTGTGGTCTGTACTGCTGAATTTGGCTGTTACATCGCCAGTCTTGTTGTTTCCCCCGTTGAGGGTCATCCCTCCGGTTTCGTGATCGGCAGTGACGATAATCAGGGTATTCCTGTTTTTAGCAGCAAATGCCAGGGCTTTGCCGATGGACCGGTCGAATTCAAGCGTCTCCTGTATCACGCCCGTTGTTTGGTTGCTGTGTGCCAAAAAGTCGATCTCCGATCCTTCCACCATCAGGAAAAACCCTTTCTTGTTCTGTGAAAGCAGGTTGATCGCTGTTTCAGTGGCCGGAACCAACATCTCGCCCCGCTCAGCAAAAGGGGAATTGTGCTCTTCTGCGGTCAGTCCCGCCAATTTACCAGATGTGACTTTTTGGATATCTTCCATTTTGTAAAGGACCTGGTATCCTTTCTCCTTCAGCTCGTTGGTGAGATTTCTGCCATCTTTGCGTTTCTCGAAGGATTTGGAACCGCCGCCAATGAACAGATCAATATCCGTTTTCAGAAAGTCGGCTGCAATGTCCTCGTAACTCCCCCTGGAGGCTTGGTGTGAGATGAAGGAGGCAGGTGTGGCATGGTTGATGGCAGAGGTACTCACAAGGCCGGTGGCCAGTCCTTTTTTCTCGGCCTTTTCGAGGATGGTTTCAACGTTGTTCTTGTCAGCGTCTACACCAATAGCCCCATTGTAGGTTTTTACTCCCGAAGATAGGGCAGTACCACCGGCTGCTGAATCGGTAATGTAGGCTGAAGAGGAGTAGGTCTTCGAGAAGCCGCAATGGATAAAATTTTGCAGGAAAAGAGATCCTCCGTTGGCTGTCATGGAGGCATAGATATGTGCCAGTCCCATTCCGTCGCCAATGAAAAGAATGATGTTTTTTGGACCCTTCTTGCCATCGACCTGTGCGAATTGCTGAACAGGGTAAAAGGTTCCTCCCTTGTAAGTTTCCTTGGCAACAACAACCTTGTTTTCTTTGTATTGCTCCTGAGCAAATCCGGTTAATCCAAATGAGACCACCAGAAGGGCAAGAACCAGAAATTTGAAATCAGCTAATTTAAATTGTCTCATAATCAAAATTACAGATGAATAGTAGAATAGAATGGATGTTGATAGTGAAAATTGTGCACGAATTTAAGCAATAATCTCATTTCTCTTAAATCCAAATTTCACAAAAAATTGCGCCTGTTTCTTGAGAAAAGTCTTGCGATGATGAGGTGCCTCCTAGTTTCGCCGATAATTCCAGATTCCTTCTGATTTTTCTCTGTTTCTTCAAATTGGTAGATTATACCAAATCTCCAACAAAGGTTCCTTTCCAGATTGTTAGTAGGATAATTGAAATTAGATTCTTGTTTTTTTCAGATCAATTGGTGGCAATTCCTTTTTTACTGGCGATGGAATGGATAGCATCCCTGGTTTCAACCAAAACCTTAAATTCAAGATCAGACAACAATAATTTCGAATGTAAATCATTTTTATCAATGATCTTATACCAATTCGTTTTGTACTCCAGTGATTTAATATTGCACCAAAGGAAGGATTGCCCTTTTGTCATAATCTTTGATTTGACCACAATATGCTCTTCATCAATGCGAACATAGGCGGTTCCAAAGAGTTTTTCAATGGAATACCCCAATCCACTAACTATGCTATTGATCCCATTTAAGCCCAAATAGACCATGATGGGAAGAAAAGAGCCGTGTAGTTCTTCGTCACTCAGCTTGCTGGTTATGAAATAAATGATTGGTATGGCAATAGAAATCAACCCCATCAGCAAAGTGAAATTTGATCTTCTTTTTTTGGGAAGCAGGTCAATGTTGAGCTCCATTGGGCATCTTCGGTGAAGAAAGTTTTTAGCAGACAGAAAGTACAACGAAAGTACTAAATTTCTTTATAAACCCTCATCAAACAGTTCCTGCAATCGAACCCGAGTTCAAATTTATTGTGCCCGTCCTGCAGGGAAAAAGGCAAAGTGAGGTTTTCCGGGAAATTACCACCAAACCTTGGACAAAATCCCAGTTCGTGCTGGATGCAGTGCCTGGTGATCATCACCTGCAAACGACCTGAAACAACCCGTTTTTCGACTGCATTATCAGGTTTTTCAACACCGTGACGCTTGTAAAACTGTTGTGCCAGCCGGTTGCTGATGTTGTTTTCAAACTGGAACTGATCGGCAGGGAAAGGGAAACTGCAGGGAATGGGCTTGCCTGGTACCTGATTTTTGGGTTGAATCCCGGAAGGAGGAGCTGAATTGTTAGCCCCTTTTTGAGCTAGCCGCTGCGCCAGTATTTCAAGCATACCCCTTCTCAATTCGTTGATTTGTTGGGAGGTAAAGAAATATTGTTCGTTCCCGTTGGTCTCTGTATCCCTTACCAGGAAGGGGGTATCCCCCGATTTTGTTAACTGCCGGATAATATTTTCGCGTGATTTTGCCGGGTCATTGGCGGTAATTTTGTCCATTGGCAGTGAAAAAATTGTCGCAGCGACACCTGAATCCGTCAAGTCATGGGAACCCACAAGGGTCGCCCTGACAGCAAATCCATCTGGTATGTCAAGGAGGGAAAGGTCGACAGAGATCTTTCGATCGGCTGTTTTTCTTCCCATGGCCATCTGGAAGGTGTGGTCGTAATTGCGGTATATTTTGGCTCCCGGGTATATTCCGTTCATTCTGTCGGGGTAAACAATCCCATTTTCTACCTTGTTGACCTTGATCCCGGTACTTTCACCCGTTCGGTTGAGGAAAGCCAGACCATCGTTGTTGGCCAGCTGACCAGCTCCCGAGATCCGGAAAGTGTCCCTTTTAACCTCGGTAACTATACCCAACTCTTCTCCTGTTGACTTGGGACTATCCAGTGCCGCCACGGAGGAAGTTCTTCCATGCAAAAAATATTCGGTGCCGCTGCGGTGAAATGTTTTGGAAGGATCCGGGGTGAAGAAAAAGGTGGTTTTGCCCAATGATGCCGGCAGGTATTCCGGTTTCTCTTCCAGCAACCGGTCGAGCGCTTCACGGTAGTAAGCAGTGATGTTTTTTACGTAGTCAATATCCTTGAGCCGTCCTTCAATTTTGAAAGAGCGAACTCCTGCTGCTGCCAGTTCATTTATGGAGGCGGAGCGGTTGAGGTCCCTGAGCGATAGGAGGTGCTTGTCCTGGACAATGGTTTTGCCGGCAGCGTCGGTGAGGGTGTATTTCTTCCGGCAGGGCTGGGCACAGGCTCCCCGGTTGGCACTACGACCTCCCATGGCATGGCTCATAAAGCACTGTCCGCTCAGGCTCACACAAAGTGAACCATGTACAAAAGCTTCGAGTTCGATGGTGGTTTGGGAGGCCATTGCTTCGATCTGTGGGAGACCAAGTTCCCTGGCCAATACAGCCCTCTTAAAACCAACCCCCTCCAGGAATTTCAATTTTTCTACCGTGAAGTTGTTGGCCTGGGTGCTGGCATGGAGGGCAATTGGGGGCAAATCCATCTCCAGGATTCCAAAGTCCTGGATGATCAGCGCATCGGCTCCGGCTTCGTAAACTTGCCAGATGATTCGTTTTGCCTCCTCCAACTCGTTGTCAAACAAGATGGTGTTGAGGGCAACATAGGTTTTGACACCAAACAATCGGCCTCCGGCAACCAGTTTTTCGATCTCCCCGATGGAATTTCCTGCCGCCTCCCTGGCCCCGAATTTGGGTGCACCGATGTAGACGGCATCCGCTCCGTGCCGGATGGCCGCTGTGCCGCATTCGAGGTTTTTCGCGGGAGAAAGTAGTTCCAGTTTCATCTCAGGGTCCATTGGAGAGATTTTGGATTTTGGATTTTCGATTTTGGAATGGCGGTCACGCCAACTTAATATCATTGAACTTTATATCGATTTGAACAGAGACGTATGCCTCGCATCTGTACAAAGTCATTATCCAATTTTTCTTTCAATTTTCATGGATCCGTAATCCAAAATCGAAAATCTAAAATTATTCGTTCAGAGCTTCCCAGTATTCCAGCGCCCTTCGGGTATGCGGGATGACAATCGTTCCGCCGACGAGGTTGGCTACCGCGAAGATCTCGAAAAGTTCATCCGTCGTAACTCCCTGTTCGTGGCATTTTTCGAGGTGGTATTTGACACAGTCGTCACAACGGAGGACCATGGAGCTTACCAGACCCATCATCTCCTTTACTTTCGTGGATAGTGCTCCTTCCAGGTAGGTATTGGTGTCGATGTTGTAGATCCGTTTCATCACCTTGTTGTCGGAAGCCAGGATCTTCTCGTTCATTTTGGCGCGGTAAGCGCGGAATTCGGTAATTTTGTCGTTCATATGATCTATAATTTATGTCTAAGATATGGGTTCTTTTTCATCAATCAACTCATTTCCGTCCGATAAGATCACAATCCATTTTTCAATAAACCAGCACGGACGGTAATCACCGCTGATTCATTACCCGGGGTGTCGCTCCTTCGTCGCTTTACCCCGGGCTACTCATATTTAACCCATTCAGGGTATGATCGGTGCGGTACCGACAGTGTGGTCAAATATTTAAACTGCAGACTAACTCTGACTCGTCCCCGTCTCTCAGTCCCCAAGTCCCTTGGTCCCTCCGTCTTACAATCCTTCAACTTCCCCGATCAGCGTTGTCTGGGTACAGTCCAGGATTTTCACCTTTACCAGCTCTCCGATTTCAACCCCTTTGCCGGGGAATACCACCACTTTGTTTTGCGAGCTTCTGCCAAAGAGTTCACTCTTCTTCTTTTTTGAGATGCCTTCTGCAAGTACCTCCATTGTAATCCCTAAGTCACGGCGGTTGCTTTCGAGGGAGAGCCGGTTTTGCAGTTGGATGATCTCCTCCAGCCGCCTTGATTTGACCGCTTCGGGCACATCATCCTCGAAATGGTCGGCAGCATAGGTGCCGGGCCGCATGGAGAATTTGAACATGAAGGAGGTATCGAATTGCACCTCTTCCATGAGTTGCAGCGACTGCAGGTGGTCTTCTTCGGTTTCGGTGCAGAAGCCACAGAATATATCTGTTGTAATCCCGCATCCCGGTAGGGCTTGTCGAATTGCACGGATTCGATCCAGGTACCAGTCGCGGTCGTAGCGTCGGTTCATCTTTTTGAGGATGGCCGAACTGCCTGATTGAACCGGCAGGTGGATGTGCCTGCAAATATTCGGATAAGCGACCATCGTTTTGAGCAGTTTGTCGGAGAGGTCCTTTGGATGGGAGGTGGTAAACCGTACCCGCAGGTTGGGTGAGATTTGCGCCACCATCTCCAGCAGATGCGGGAATTTTACGCTTTTTCGGGTGGGCTCAGGTTGCCACAGGTAGGAGTTGACATTCTGCCCCAGTAGGGTCACCTCTTTGGTGCCACTCTCCATCAATGCCTTTACCTCGTTGAGGATATCTTTGGGATCCCGGCTGCGCTCCCTGCCTCGGGTATAGGGAACGATACAGTAGGTACAGAAGTTGTTGCAACCCCTTGTGATGGAAACAAAACCTGTAATGCGCTCCTCCCCAATGCGTTTGGGAATGATAGAGTCGTAGGTTTCATCGATGGTAAGTGCAACATTGACAGCGCTTTCCCCATGTCTGGCCTTGTTGTAAAGAAAAGGCAAATCCCGGTAGGCATCGGGACCAGCCACCAGATCGACCGTTTTTTTTTCCATCAACTCCTCTCCGATTCTTTCGGCCATACAGCCGATCAGTCCGACGACCAATCCCGGTTGCTTCTTCTTTAGGCTCTTGAAGAAGGAGAGTCTGTTCCAGATTTTTTTCTCTGCATTGTCCCGAACCGAGCAGGTATTGACCAGAATCGCGTCGGCTTCGGCATATTGGTCTGTGACTGTGAAACCCCGGTCTGCCATGACCGATGCAACGACTTCGCTGTCGGCCACATTCATCTGGCAACCATAAGTTTCGATATAAAGTTTTTTCTCCGTCATATTTTAAATTCCATATCAGTCTAAGTAGAAACGAGTGAACTGCAAAGTTAGAATCAATTCTTCCATTTTTGTAAGTAGGGGAAAATTTTGGATTTGAGGGATTTTTTCGGTATATTTATATATCCATTACCAATTGCTACGCTCAGGGACCGGTAACGCCATCAAATATAGCAACTGCCCTTCGGCTTCGCTCAGGGATTGGGATTTGTGCTTAATTTAAGCTACAATATTCTTAAACTACTTTTCAACCCATCGATTTTCCTTATCTTTGCGGCAAATCTTCCTGATATGAGATTGACTGGGCGGAAAACTGTTGCATTGCTATGTATGTTTCTGGTAGTCTATACTTTTCCAAGTATAGCCCAGACTGCAAGAACAGCGCCTGCACCCTCACTGGCAGATGGTTCCTTTATCTGGCAGCGGCTGGAGGTTCAGGCCAGCAGCGAAATAGCAGACCTGCTCAGACAGCAATACGACCAGGGCAGGAAAACCGGAACCGTCTCAGGTTACCGGCTTCAGCTCTATTTTGGATCGGGCGTGCAGGCAAGGTCACATGCCGAAAGAGTGAGGGCCGATTTCAATGCCCTCTATCCGGATACCAGGGTCTACCTGATCTTCAAATCACCAGATTTTATTGTCAGGGCAGGAGATTTCAGAACCAAGAGTGATGCACTGAGAGTATTAAAGAGTTTATCTGCCGGATTTGCGAATGCATTTATCGTCTCCGACGAGATTGCTTTTCCGGGTCCGGTAGCCCAAGCAGAAATAAAATAACTGATGAGCGACGAAATCAAGCACGAGTGTGGAATTGCCCTGATCAGGCTGCGTAAGCCGCTGGAATATTACAGATTGAAATACGGAACCTGGCAATACGGGATCAACAAACTCTACGTGATGATGGAGAAGCAGCACAACCGCGGCCAGGATGGCGCCGGAGCTGTTGGAGTAAAGGTCAACATGTCCCCCGGTCGGGAGTACATCTTTCGCCACCGATCCATCGACCCAAATCCCATCAGGGATGTTTTCGCCAAAATATTTAAGGAGTTCAGTCATGCCCAGCAACATTATCCCCAGGCATTTCCGGATCCTACCTGGGCCAAGGCCAACCTGCCTTTTGCAGGGGAACTCTACCTGGGGCACCTAAGGTACGGTACCTTCGGACGCAACAGTGTGGAGTCGACCCATCCGGTAATGCGCCAGAACAACTGGCGGTCGCGCAACCTGGTTCTGGCAGGCAACTTTAACCTCACCAATGTGGATGAACTTTTCAACCTGTTGGTGGGTCTTGGCCAGTTTCCGAAGGGGTTCAACGATACAGTTACCATTTTGGAAAAAGTGGGCCACTTTCTGGATGAAGAGAATGAACTGCTTTTCAGGCAATACAAGAACGAAGGTTATGCCAATGCCGAAATATCCCCCCTGATTGAGAAAAATATCGATATTCGCAAGATCCTCGAGAGAGCGAGCCGCGACTGGGATGGTGGTTATACCATCGGCGGGATCATAGGTCATGGGGATGCTTTTGTGGCCCGCGATCCATGGGGGATTCGTCCGGCCTACTACTATGCAGATGAAGAGATCGTAGTGGTTGCTTCAGAAAGACCGGTCATTCAGACTGTCATGAATGTGGGATGGAACAGTGTCTCCGAGATCAAACCCGGTCATGCCTTGATCGTGAAGATGGATGGATCCTACAAGGAGGAGCTGGTAAGGGTTCCCCAAAAAAGGAGCTCCTGTTCGTTTGAAAGAATCTATTTCTCCCGCGGGTCTGACCGGGATATCTACAAAGAACGCAAAAAACTGGGTTTCCTGCTGGCACCTGCGATCTTGAAGACGATTGACAACGATCTGAAAAACACCGTATTCTCCTTTATCCCGAATACTGCGGAGACAGCCTTCCTGGGCATGATGGAAGGAATCCGTGCAAACTTGCTGAAGTGGAAGAAGGAGAAGATCCATGCACTGGGGGATAAGATGACCGAAGATGAAATTGGCGAGATCATCTCAGTGCAACCCAGGATGGAGAAGATTGCCATCAAGGATGTGAAGATGCGCACCTTTATTGCAGACGACAGCAGCCGCGACGATCTGGTGGGTCATGTCTACGATGTGACTTACGGAGTCGTGGAAAACCAAAAAGATACCCTGGTGGTCATCGATGATTCCATTGTAAGGGGAACCACCCTGAAGCAGAGTATCCTGAAGAGTCTGGACCGCCTTAAGCCAAAGAAAATCATCATTATTTCCTCCGCGCCGCAAATCAGGTACCCCGATTGCTACGGGATCGACATGGCCATTTTGGGCAAATTTGTTGCATTTGAAGCTGCCATCGCACTATTAAAGGAGCGGGGAAAAGCAAGGATCATCGATGAGGTGTACCGTAAATGCAAAGAACAGCAACGGCTTCCAAAGGAGGAGATGGTCAATTATGTGAAAGAGATCTACCGCCCCTTCAGCGACGAGGAGATATCGGCCAAAATAGCCCAATTGCTGAAGCCGGCAGAGTGCAAATCAGAAGTTGAAATTGTCTACCAGACGGTGGATAATTTGCACCTGGCGTGTCCGAATGACACCGGCGACTGGTACTTTACGGGTGACTATCCAACGCCTGGAGGCAACAAGGTGGTAAATACCTCCTTCATCAACTACATCGAGGGAATCGACGGCAGGGCCTATTGAAAGCGCATCTTTGGATTATCCTCTTTTTCTACCAGCTCTTCCAGGTAGGTGGAGACATGGCGGTCGATCTTGATATCGTACATGTCCTCGATGCTTAGCAGGATTCCTGTCTCCTCCACATCCCCGAATTCATCACTAATGGCAGTGCCAAAGGTCCGCATGTTGGGTGTAAGGTTCATGTAGGCATTGATAAGCGGGGGGATGTTCTCTCCCAACTTCCTGACCTCCTGGGAAAGTATCTTGTAAGCTGAATCGTAATCCTTTCCCTCAAACAGCATGCCGATTTTTTCTTTGTCGGCATGGTATTCCATGGGCTTCTTGGCCCAAACCAGCCGATCAGGATCGGAGAAGTATTTGCTGAAAAAATAGAGGATCAGGTTCCGGGCCTCCTGGTTGTAATGGGTGTACATGGTCACCTTCCCGAAAAAGTATTTGACTTCAGGGTAGTCAATCATCAGCGCTCCCAAGCCATCCCAAAGGTTGTCGAGGGCAAAGAGGGCTTTGGAGCCTACCTTGGTCGACTGGTAGTCGGGTTGAACAAAGGATCGGCCAAGCTCGATGACCGATGGCAGATAATCCGTGACAAAGTCATCGGAGAAATTGAAGAGGTGGGCAGTGGCCAATGGCACTTCGCCATGGGCATCTTTTTCCAAACCTTCGCAATGAATGTAGCGGTACCCTCCCAAAATCTCCCTGTTGGCAGGATCCCAGACGATCAGTTGTTTGTAGGGATGGCTCTCCGAAATGTCATATTGGTCAATATCAATCTCTTCTCCTATTCCACCACCGGCAGATCTGAAAGTCAGCTCCCGGAGGCGGCCAATTTCCCGCATCAGGTTGGGTGAATCGAACCAGGTAAGAATATAGATCTCGTTGTCAGCTTTGTTCGTCTTCCTTTGAAATTTTTCCGGAGTAAGTTCTGCTTCCAGCAATTCCCTTGGGACGGGAGGAATAATCTCCTTCATCGTAAAACAAGTCATTGGTTTGCGGCAAAAATAGCAATAATTTAGCCACAAATTTCACAAATTGACACAAATCAAAACCCACTTTAACCACAAATGACACAAATAACCACCAATGAACCCCCAGATTAACCACCAATCTTACAAATCGGTGATATACGCGGAGATGACTAATTTGGCCATTCACCTCGCCTTTCATTCTATCTGGATGTCATGGTTTTTGTTTAACTTTAGCATGCTAACGTTGGTCGTTTGTCGCTCCTGACCGAATTGTGATTTGAGAATCTTCCTGGGTAATAATTCAACAACTTACTTTTATGAAGGCTATTTCTTGGTTTTATCAGTCTAATCTAAAATTAATTAGACTTTGGGGAATAGTTATCTTAATTTGTATCGTTGCTTTTGGCGGACATGGACAATCTATCAAAGGCCGGGTCGATATTCAGAGGATTTACGAATCTGAAATTGATCATTGGTTGTTGTCTGCTAATAGCAGGGGAACTCAAACCTCTTTATTGGCGGCATTTATCGTACATCCCTTTCCCGACCCTGCTGATTATTCTGTTTGCCTGGTAGATAGCGCACGACATTTTTTTCTGGAATTAAGGGTTTTAGACAAAAACCTGTGGTGTGAATTACTTACAAGGTTCACGCACAAACAGAGCCTGGATTTACCTTTGAAGACCAGCGTTTATACTTTGCCGGTGAGCAAACGCTTCAAAATGAAAATGGTGGAGGCGTTTGCCAAAATGAGTCCGTACAAAGTACCACATGAGTCTGTATTTTATGATGGTATTACGTATGATTTTAGGTGGTTCGAAAAAGGGGAAATGAAGAAAATTCATATTTCCTATGGACTAAAAGCTGAAAGATACCAGTCGGGGTTCATTGAACTAATGACTCAGATATCCAGTGATTTGAAAAACAGCTCATTTAAAGAGTCCAGGTATATCGGCAAATTCCAGTGATTTTAACAGAATGTAGTATTCGTTCATTTTTTTTCGGCTACATCGCTGCTACGCAGTTGGAGTGGAGTGGAATCAGCAGTGCGGTCAAAAAATACGTTTTCTACGGCCAACACTGCTCCGTCATATCCGTCTCTCCGTCATTTTTCCGTCATCCTTGTTCCCCCGTCTCTACTTCATTATAGCCCAGTCCCTCCGTCATTTCCGTCTCTCCGTCATTCCATAAACCACCCCCTTCACCTCCTCCGCCCACTGCGTCGGGGTTTTGGTGTGGTCGAAAGTATGCCAGGGGATCGGCTTGCCGAAGGTGATGGTGAAATTTCTGCCCCGCTGTTTGAACATCTCATCGGGGAGCAACAGCATCTCCAGTCCGAATTTGATGCCCAGGATCTTTCTGAATTTTGAGAAACGGTAGAAAAAGTCCGAGTTACGGCCACTCATAAAGACCGGAATGACATCCCTTTGGTGCTCTACCGCTTTCTGGATGAAATGCTTGTGCCACTCCAAATCGGCAATGACCCCCCTGTTTTTCCTGGATGCCAGACCTGCAGGGAAGATCAGCACCTGTTTTTCGGATTCGTAGGCGGCATTGATCTGGTTGATGGAGTTACGCTGGTTCCCGAATTTATTGATCGGAATAAACAGCTCTTTCAGCGGCGGTATTTTTGTCAGTTCGTCCCTTACCAGGAAGAGGGAGGGCCCCAGGAATTTTGTCACACCATTCATCAGGATCAATCCGTCGAATCCTCCGAGCGGATGGTTGGAGGCTACGATGTACTTACCCGCCTTGGGAAGGTTTTCAGTACCCCGAAAGTCGAAGGTGACATCGAAATAGCCCAGACTGGAGGTGACAAAATCGATCCCTTTTTTGTCACCGTACCTGAAGATGATTTCGTTCAGTTCACGCACATGCAACAGCCGGTTCAGCCAGTTGTAGACAAATCCCGGAATCCTTCCGGCCAGTTTTTTGTTTTTCTCGGCAATGAGCTCTTTGAGGACAAGTGGGTTCATGAAACAATTGCGAATTACAAATTACGAATTACGAAACGAAGTTCAGTTAAGCTAATTACGAATTACCAGAGAAACTAAGACGGTCCTTGCTCCAGGTGTTGAACTTTCATAGGGAGATCGTCCGTCCCAATCGAATTACAAATACGATAAACATCAGAAAAACAGATAGATGCATAGATATTCGTAATTCGTAATTTGTAATTCGGAATTGATTCAAAGTTACCCCATTCTTCAATTTGTATCTCCTTGATATTCAAAAAAATCCCATTTGCTTGCAAACAAGTTATCAACAAAAACAGTGGTCCAAAACCATAAAATTGTTAATAACCTGTTGAGAAATAGTTTGGTGTAATAAAGTGTAATATATTGTCACGAAGTGTAATAATGTATACCTTTACATTTTACAAAATCAGGAAGGCAAGGATGATCTCTTTCGTAAGTAAATACAGTGCAACCGTTGACGGCAAAGGGCGTATCGTTCTTCCGGCCCCTTTTAAAAGGGAGTTGGGGGATGCGCCTGATCCGGTACTGGTGGTAGAAAAAGATGCTTACGATCCCTGCCTGAACATCTATCCCTATGCTGCATGGCAAACCAGAGTGGAGGAGATAAGAGGAAAACTCAATGTGAACAATCCTGTCCACAGCAAGTTTTTGTCCCGTTATTTTGAGGAGATTGTGACCCTAACCATGGCAGAAAATGGGAGATTGAACATTCCGGACAAGATGCTTCAGGATGTTGGAATTGTCAAGGAGGCATTGTTTACCGGGCAGGGCACCCTGATGAAATTGTGGGAGCCTTCCCGTCACAAGGCTGCCAGTCTTAGCGATGAAGATTACAGCAAGTTGTTCAGGGAACTGCTTGGTGGACCAATGGATAATTTTTTAACTACCTAACATTCGTCGCATGAGTGAGTATCATACACCGGTCTTGCTGGAGGAGAGCATTGACGGATTGAACCTTCGACCCAACGGCATCTATGTGGATGTGACCTATGGTGGAGGAGGCCATTCCCGGCTTATTCTCGAACGGCTGGAAGGTGGTAAACTGGTTGCCTTCGACCAGGATCAGGATGCTCTTCAAAATTTGATCGACGATGAAAGGCTGATTTTTGTGGCCCACAACTTCAAATACCTCAAAAATTTCCTGCGGTACCATGGTTTTGACAAAGTAGATGGAATTCTCGCCGATCTGGGCGTCTCTTCCCACGATTTTGACCAACCCGACCGCGGTTTCTCCTTCCGTTTCGACGGGGATCTGGACATGCGCATGAACCAGGCAGCCGAAAAGGATGCAGCCAAAGTGGTCAATGAATACGAAGTGTCTGAGCTTGGCAGGATATTCAGGGAATACGGCGAGGTGCAGAACTGGCGGAACCTGGCTCAAACCATAGAACAAGCCAGGAGCACCCAGAGAATTGCTACCATCTCCCAGTTTCTAAAGGTCATTGATCGGTGTATCCCTGCAAGGGTTGAGAAAAAATACCTGGCCCAGGTTTTTCAGGCGCTTCGCATCGAGGTAAACAATGAAATGGGGGCACTGGAGGCATTTCTTGAAAGCACCCTTGACCTGCTGAATCCGGGCGGTCGACTGGTGGTCATCTCGTATCACTCGCTGGAGGACCGGATGGTGAAAAATTTTATGAGATCCGGACGCATGGATGGGAAGAGTGAGCAGGATTTCTTTGGCCATTATCACCTCCCTTTTGAGGTAATAACCCGAAAGGTGATGGTTCCGGGGGAGGAGGAGATTGCCGGAAATCCCAGGGCCAGGAGTGCCAGACTGCGCATCGCTGAAAGAACGGAACATGGAAGAGCCTAAGAAAAATATACGGTTTACGCTGAGTGACCTGCTGAACGGTCAATTCTTCGAAAGTGAGCTCTTTATCAGGAACAAGCTTCTGCTATTCGTGATCTTCCTGATGCTCCTGACCAACATTGCTGTCCGTTTCAAGACTGCAAAGGTTCTCCGGGAGGTGGATACCATGGAGCGGGATGTGAAGGAACTGAGGGCTCACTCCATTGCCGTAGCCGCAGAGGTAATCAAGCTGACCAGGCCATCAGAGATCCTGGACAGGATTAAGCACAGTCAATTGGGACTGGAGACTTCGAAGGAGCCTCCGGTCAGAATTTATGTAGACAAAGAGAAATAATGGAGATAAAGCAAGGCATATTGAACAGGTTTAAGATCGTCTATTTTGGGATGATCCTGGCCGTGCTGTTCATTCTTGTCATGCTGGTCAAGATACAGTTTTCACCTTCATGGGGGGAGAAAAGCAAACTCTTTCAGGAGGTGGAAGTACCAATCCAGGCCAGGCGGGGAACCATTTGTGCATCGGATGGTAGCCCTTTGGCTGCCTCCATACCACACTACAGTTTGCGGATGGATTTGTGCGTACCTCCCTTGAAGAAATATTTTGCCAGGGATGTCGACTCCCTGGCCCTGATGCTTTCCCGCTTTTTCCGCGACAAGTCGGCTTCGGCCTACCGCAGGGCACTCACGGAGGCCTACCGCAAGGGTGACCACTATTTTTTGGTCTCCTCCAACAAGGTTGATTACGATGGATTGCAGAAGATCAAGAAGTTCCCGATTTTCCGGAACGGGCAGTTCAAGGGGGGATTGATCACGGAGCAGGATTATGAAAGAATCTATCCGTTGGGTAATCTCGAAAGCAGAACCCTCGGTAAATTGAAGGAGGGGTTGTCGGAAGGTCTGCCCGCGCAGGTAGGGGCATTTGGATTGGAGGAGTCCTTCGAGGAGGAGCTGCGCGGAACCCCCGGACTGGCAGAGAAGGAGAATGTATCGGGCCGGACCATGGAAGTTCACCTGGAGGAACCGGTAGATGGAAGGGACCTTATTACCACACTCGATGTAAAACTACAGGATCAGGTCTCCTATTCGCTACGAAAAATGTTGGAAAGAACCAGGGCAAAATATGGAACGGCCATCCTGATGGAGGTCAAAACCGGTGACATCAAGGCGATCTCCAATTTTGGCAGGAACAGCGGAGGAACTTTGGTACAGGGTTATCAGAACTACGCCCTGGGGAGCGCGGGTTGTTCCGAACCAGGATCCACCTTCAAGCTAGCCTCCCTCATGGCTGCCATGGAGGATGGGAAGATCGATACCTCCACCATCGTGGATACAGGAAAAAGCGGAATATGGACCAGCAGGAAATGGACGGTACGTGATTCCGATTACAAAACAAAGGGGGGGCATGGCAAGATTACCGCCAAACATGTCTTTGAACTCTCCTCCAACATTGGGGTGGCAAAATTGGTCACCCAAAGCTATGCCGGCGACGAGCGGCAATTTTTTGACAGGATCCATGATTTTGGTCTGGATATTCCGCTCAATGTTGGTCTTAGCGGAGAGGGTGCGCCTTACATCAACCGACCCGGAAGCAGTATGTGGTCAGGGGTCAGCCTCACGCAGATCTCCTATGGATACGAATTGAAACTTACACCGCTTCAGGTACTTACCTTCTACAATGCAGTTGCCAACAATGGAAAGATGATGAAGCCAAGACTGGTGAAGGCGGTGATGGAGGAGGATGTGGTGGTGCAGCGTTTTGGCACCGAAACGATGATTCGTTCGATCTGCTCCAGCCGAACCCTGCGGAAGGCCCATGCCATGCTGGAGGGGGTAATCACCAACGGAACGGGGGCAGGATTGAAGAATGCAACATATAAAATCGCAGGAAAGACAGGCACTGCCCAGGTTGCCAACAAGAATGAGGGATACAACCGCAATGGGAACAAGGTTTACCAGGCCTCGTTTGTTGGATATTTTCCGGCCGATGCACCGAGATACTCCTGCATTGTGGTGGTCAACAAACCGTTGGGTGATTATTATGGGGCCTCGGTGGCCGGTCCTGTTTTCAAGCAGATTGCCGATTACGTCTATGCCTATGAAATGGGGCTAAAGGAGGATTTTGACCATCCCCGAAGGGAGATTAAGGAGGATTATCCGGGATTGGCGGCCGGACGGAAAAAGGACATTGCAAGGGTCCTGGATGAGTTGGACATCATGAATGGGTGGAGTTTTTACAAATCAGAGTGGGTGGAAGCCAACCGCGAAGAGGATGGAGTGGCAATCTCCAGCAGGGAAATGAAGCCCGGAACCATCCCCAATGTAAAAGGAATGGGGGTTACAGATGCGGTATACCTGCTCGAAAAATCAGGACTAAGGGTCTCCCTTAGGGGATTTGGGAAGGTAAAGTCCCAGTCACTTCGGGCAGGTGATCCAATGAGAAGAGGACAAAATATTGTGATAACATTAGGATAAGATGATGGTACTGAAAGAGATATTGAAAGGCATAGCGGGTTTATCCGTAACCGGCGACCTCTCGGCAACGATCAGCGGAATTGAATTTGATTCGCGCAAAGTAACTGAGGGAACCCTCTTCGTTGCAACGACCGGTAGTCATGCCGATGGCCACCTCTACATCCCTTCGGCTCTGGAGAAAGGAGCAGCAGCGGTGATGTGCTCCGTTTTACCAACGGATCCATCTCCTTCAGTAACCTGGATTCTCTCTTCCGATTCGGTGGCCGATCTGGGGAGAGTTGCCGCAAATTTTTACGGCCATCCCTCCGGAAAGATGAAGGTGGTTGGCGTAACTGGCACCAATGGCAAGACGACCACTGCCACCCTGCTCTACCGCTTGTTTACGGCCATAGGACATACTTGCGGACTTTTCTCAACCGTATGCAATTACATCGGCGTAAAGAAAATAGCGGCAACCCATACCACGCCGGATGCGGTCCAGATTCAGTCGGTGATGGCAGAGATGGTAGCGGCCGGTTGTACCCATTGCTTCATGGAGGTAAGTTCGCATGCCATTGACCAGCAAAGAATTGCAGGAATCGAATTCGATGGTGCCATATTCAGTAACCTGACGCACGACCACCTGGATTACCACAAGACATTTGCCGCCTACCGTGATGCAAAAAAGAAGTTTTTCGATCTGCTGCCTGCAGGGGCTTTTGCGTTGACCAATGCCGATGACAAAAACGGCATGGTGATGTTCCAAAATTGCAGTGCCAGAAAATTTACCTATGCCGCCCGAACCATGGCTGATTTCAAAGTGAAAGTGATTGAGAGTCATTTTGACGGGATGTTGCTGAATGTGAATGGAAAGGAGTTCTGGAACCACTTTGCCGGGAATTTCAATGCCTACAACCTGCTGGCTGTCTATGCATCCGCCATTTTGCTGGGTGCCGACAGTGAAGAGGTGCTGAGGGTGCTGAGCCTGTTGAAGCCCGTAGATGGCCGGTTCGAGATATTTCGTTCACCGGTAGGTTATTTCGCAGTGGTAGATTATGCCCACACTCCCGATGCCCTGAAGAATGTCCTCTCTACCATCAACGACACCAAAACGGATGAGCAGCTGGTCATTTGCGTGGTTGGGGCAGGAGGCGACCGCGACAAGACCAAGCGGCCGGAGATGGCAGCCGAGGCAGTTCAGGCAAGCGACAGGGTCATCCTTACCTCTGACAATCCGCGTTCAGAAGAGCCTGAACAGATTATTGCCGATATGATGGCGGGTGTTCCGGCCGGAATGCAATCCAAAGTCTTGGCCATTACCAACCGGAAAGAGGCCATCCGTACTGCCTGCATGATGGCCCACAAAGGCGATATCATCCTGATCGCAGGCAAAGGCCACGAAGATTACCAGGAGATCAAAGGAATAAAGTACCATTTCGATGACCGTGAAATCGTGAAAGAAATTTTTAATGCTTCCACCCTAAATTAATGAACGATGTTGTATTACCTCTTCAAATATCTTGAACAATTCGATATTCCCGGTGCACGGATGTTTGAGTACATCTCGTTCCGTTCAGCGATGGCAATAATAGCAGCGCTGTTCATCTCTACGATTTGGGGAAAAAAGGTCATCCGGATCCTGCAACGGCAGCAGATCGGGGAGGAGATAAGAGACCTCGGATTGGAAGGTCAGCTGCAAAAGAAGGGAACACCTACCATGGGAGGGATCATCATTTTGGCCTCCATTTTAATTCCGGTTCTGCTCTTTGCACAGCTCGAGAATGTTTACATCGTCCTGATGATCATCTCTACCATCTGGCTGGGGGCAATTGGATTTGTAGACGACTACATCAAGGTATTTTTAAAGGACAAGCAGGGATTGGCCGGGAGGTTTAAAATCATGGGACAGGTCATGCTGGGATTGATTGTCGCAGGTACACTCTATTTCAACGACGATGTCATTGTTCGGGATCAGGTTCATTTGGCCAACGGCAGGGTGAAGACTGAAACGGTGGTCAATCCGCTCTCCGGAAAGAAGGAGGTACGGCAGGTCACGGTCGACCGGAAGTCCACAGAGACTACCATCCCATTTATCAAGAGTCACCAGTTTGATTACAAGTGGTTTGTTGGTTTTACAGGGAAATATGCAGACAAGGTAGTTTGGTTTCTTTACGCACTGATCATCATTTTTATCATCACGGCAGTATCCAACGGGGCAAATCTGACCGATGGGCTGGATGGTCTGGCGACAGGGGTTTCTGCCATCAGCGGAACGACGCTGGGTATCTTTGCCTACCTCAGTGGTAACTTCATTTATGCCGGTTACCTCAACATCATGTACATCCCCTACATTGGTGAGCTGACGGTATTTATCTCCGCATTCATTGGAGCCTGTATCGGATTCCTATGGTACAACTCCTATCCGGCCCAGGTTTTCATGGGAGATACCGGTAGTCTTTCTTTGGGTGGCATCCTGGCAGTCTTTGCCATCATCATCCGGAAGGAGATCCTGATTCCGCTGCTGTGTGGAATCTTCCTGGTCGAGAATCTTTCCGTCATGATACAGGTCGCCTGGTTCAAATACACCAAGAGGAAATATGGTGAAGGCCGGAGGGTCTTCCTGATGGCACCCCTTCACCACCATTTTCAGAAAAAGGGGTTTCCTGAAGCTAAAATCGTGACAAGATTCTGGATTGTGGGGATCGTGCTTTCTGTTTTAACAATTGCAACCCTTAAAATCAGATAGTTATGTCTAAAAAGCGGTTGGTGATACTGGGAGGGGGTGAGAGTGGCGTTGGAGCCGCGATCCTCGGTGTGGCAAAGGGATTTGAGACATTCGTTTCTGATCTTGGGGCCATTCAGCCCGGTTACAAAGCCGAACTGGAGGAGTACAACATTCCCTATGAAGAGTTGCGCCATACTCCGGAATTCATATTGAATGCCGACCTGGTGGTCAAGAGTCCGGGTATTCCGGACAAGGCCCCCCTTGTTAAATCGCTGGTACAAGCGGGCATTCCGGTGATCTCTGAAATCGAACTGGCTGGCAGGTATACCAATGCCACCACCATCTGCATCACCGGAAGCAATGGAAAAACCACCACCACCCTGATGACCTATGACCTGCTGAAACGCGCAGGACTAAAGGTCGGATTGGCAGGCAACATCGGAAAGAGTTTTGCACGTCAAGTCGCTGAAGAGGATTTTGAGTTTTATGTACTCGAAATTTCAAGTTTTCAGTTGGACGGGATGTTTGAATTCAGGGCCAACGTGGCTGTTTTGACCAACATCACACCCGACCATCTCGACAGGTACGATTACCAGATGCAGAAATATACGGATTCCAAGTTCAGGATCGTTCAAAACCAAACTGCAGATGACTTTTTCATTTACAACGATGATGATCCCGTTATCGCTGCAGAACTGGCAAAAAGAAGGCTCAAAGGCAAGATGCTGCCCTTTTCAATTGCTCATCCCCTGGACGAGGGGGGTTGGGTAGAGGGAGATCAAATAGTACTAAATGTATACAATAATATTTTCTATATGACAATTCAAGAACTGGCACTACAAGGAAAACACAACATGAACAATTCAATGGCCGCCGGAATTTCAGGGATGGTGCTCAAGCTTCGTAAGGAGTCAATCAGGGAGTGTCTGAGTGATTTTCAGGGAGTGGAGCACCGGCTGGAGCGGTTCATGCGGGTACATGAGATTGAGTTTATCAATGACTCAAAGGCGACCAATGTCAACTCTGTCTGGTATGCCCTGGAGAGCATGTCGACCGCCGTTGTTTGGATTGTCGGCGGAACCGACAAGGGGAATGACTACAGCCAGTTGATGGATCTGGTGAAGGAGAAGGTGAAGGCAATTGTCTGTCTGGGGGTGGACAACAGCAAAATTATGGCTGCCTTCAAGGATACCGGTATTGAAATGGTAGATACCAAGAGCATGTCTGAAGCAGTTCGCAGCTCCTATTTTCTTGCCTCCAAAGGGGATTCTGTCTTGCTTTCTCCGGCTTGCGCAAGTTTTGACCTGTTCAAAAACTACGAAGACCGCGGCCGGCAATTCAAGGAGGCCGTTAGAAATCTTTGAGGGAATCATGAATCCTCCTCGCAGGATTTTGGATTCTGGCGTAAAAAATAGGGAGTAGGTTATCTCCAACATTTGTTTGTATTACAGTATCATAGTTAGCATAAACAGCGAGTCATAAAAGGGAGACATTAGGATGAAATTCAGCGACTACATCAACAGGTTAAAGGGCGACAGAAAAATATGGCTGGTCATATTTGTGATGTCGTTTATCTCCCTGCTGGTTGTATTTAGTTCAACCGGAGCGTTGGCATTCAGGCGCTTAAATGGGAATACCTCCTACTATATTTTCCGGCAGGTGGTGTTTCAATTGATTGGTTTTATGGTCATTCTGATCATGATTAAATACCTGAATATCAAGAAATACAACAAATATGCCAATCTGGCCCTGATTTCAGCCATTGTTTTTGTCGTCATCGGGATCCTGATCGGGAGAGGGTCCGGCCGGACCATACCGCTTGGTTTTATCAGCTTTCAACCAGCGGAGCTGGCCAAAGTTGCCGTGATCATGTGGGTTGCCCGGATGTTGTCCAACATGGGGGAGAGCAATGAGGCGCGTGCAGTTACTTTTGCCAAAATTCTTGGAGGTATTGGCATTTTGGCCTTCCTGCTGGTTATCGTAAATTTCTCTTCCGCAGTTTTGATATTGTCTACCGCCTTTATCATGATGTTTGTTGGACAAATACCTATGAAGTATTTGGCGGGTGTTTTCCTTGCGGCAGCCATCTTCTTTTCCTCCATGTTTTTGATTCGGAAATCTTTGCCGGAAATCATATACAAAGGAACGAGGGTTGAAACAGTATTTAACCGGATCGACCGTTACATTACCGGAAAAGATCCCAAACGGGAAGAGGGTTTGACCCAGGATGAATTTGCAAAAATTGCCATCTACAACGGGGGATTCCTTGGGGTAGGCATTGGGAAAGGGGATATTGCCAACCGTATGAGTGCAGCCTACAACGATTTTGTTTTTGCGATTATTGTGGAGGAGTACGGACTATTCTTTGCTGCCTTCATCATCTTGCTTTACCTGGTAATCCTGACAAGAGGTCTCATGATCATCAAGGCTTGCAAACGAACTTTTCCACTCTTCCTGGCAACTGGTGCGGTGACGATGTTGCTGCTCCAGGCTCTGGTCAACATGGGAGTATCTGCGGGTGCCATACCGGTGACCGGTCAACCGTTGCCCTGGATCAGCTGGGGCGGGACCTCCCAGATTTTTACGGCAATTATTTTTGGATTTTTGCTGAGTATCAGTGCGGAAAATCAGTCGGAGTTGCTCAGGCAGGATGCCGTGGAGCAGGAGGATGAGGAGTTTTCGGACGACGATCTCCTGGTATCAAACATTGAAAATTAATTTGAAAAGCAAATGAATAACCATCGGTTCATCATCAGCGGGGGAGGTACAGGAGGGCATATATTTCCTGCACTCTCCATTGCCGAAGGGCTGCAAAAACGGCTTCCCGATGCGGAGATACTCTTTGTAGGGGCAGAGGGAAAGATGGAGATGGAGAAGGTGCCTGCAGCTGGATTCAGAATCATTGGATTACCGGTGGCAGGTTTTCACCGGGGTGAAATCTTGCGCAACCTGCTTTTCCTTCCCAAGCTTTTGAACTCTTTGTGGAAGGCCAGGGCAGTGGTGAAGCGTTTCAAACCGGATTGCGTGATCGGGGTAGGTGGCTACGCAAGTGGCCCTGTCCTGAAAGTTGCCACCCGGATGGGCATTCCGACCCTCTTGCAGGAGCAAAATTCCTACGCGGGAGTTACCAACAAGTTGTTGGGGAAGAAGGCAAGCAAAATCTGCGTGGCCTACCAAAATATGGAGCGGTTCTTTCCAAAGGAGAAGATCGTTTTCACTGGAAATCCAATCCGCAAAGGTTTGGAAGGTATCGAAGGAAAGCGGGAAGAGGCTATGCGTTTTTTTGGATTGGATCGCAATTTGCCGGTAGTTCTGGTCGTTGGGGGTAGTTTGGGTGCACGTACCCTTAACAGGGGCATCCGTTCCAAACTGGGGATTATCCGGGAGTCAGGGGTTCAGTTTCTCTGGCAGAGCGGGAAATTCTATTACCAGGAGCTGAAGCAGGATCTTGACCGGAACCCTGCCGGGAATGTTCATCTTTTGGAATTCATTCAACGTATGGACCTGGCATTCGCGGCGGCAGATCTGGTGGTCTCCAGGGCCGGAGCCGGCACCATCAGTGAGTTGTGTGTACTTGGGATGCCCGCGATACTGGTGCCATCCCCGAATGTGGCGGAAGATCACCAGACCGCCAATGCCCGCGCACTTGCCGACCATGGAGCTGCTGTGCTGCTCAGGGATGATGAAGTTGAGGCAAAACTGGTCGAAGCTGCACTGGAGCTGGTCAAAGACCGGCCACGTCTGAACAGCCTTTCGGCGGAGATGAAAAAGATGGGAACTCCGAATGCGACCGACGATATTGTAGCAGTAATTGTATCATTGTTAAAGGATAAAAATGGTTGAAACAGATAAAATAGATCAGGTTTACCTGCTGGGAATCGGAGGTATCGGCATGAGTGCCCTGGCCCGCTATTTTCATTTTGCAGGCAAACAGGTTTCAGGCTACGACAAAATCCCCTCTCCCCTGACGGATGAGTTGGTTGCCGAAGGTATTCCTGTCCATTTCAGGGACGATCTGTCGTTGGTACCCTCCCTTTCCGAAAAGGATCGTACCATGATTATTTTTACACCGGCTGTACCTGAACATTTTGCCGAACTGGCCTGGTTGCGCCAAAACAATTTTACCATCCTCAAGCGCTCAGAGGTGCTGGGGGCCTTGAGTCGCGACAAGCGCTGCCTGGCGGTGGCAGGAACACATGGCAAGACCTCTGTTACCACCATGACGGCCTACTTGCTGAAGGAGTCTCATGTCGATTGCATCGCTTTCATGGGTGGCCTTTCGCGCAATTATGGGACCAACTTGTTGCTGCCTGCGAATGACAGCAACCTCATGGTTGCTGAGGCAGATGAGTTTGACCGCTCCTTCCTGCGACTCTTCCCTGAGATGGCTGTCATCACCTGGATGGATCCAGATCACCTTGATATTTATGGTACTGCTGCCAATTTGATAGAGGCTTTTGCCATTTTTACCGGCCAGATACGGAAAGGTGGCGTGTTGTTGTACCGCAAGGGAGTAGAGATTGACAAGGCCTGGAATACCGGAATCCGCTATTTCAGCTATTCAGCCTCCGAAGAGGCAGATTTCAGGGCCATCCGCATCAAAGTAAAGGATGGGGCCTACCATTTTGACCTGGTTTCACCCTTTGGGATTATTGAGGGGATTACGTTGCATTATCCGGGCATGATGAATGTCGAAAACCTGACAGCAGCGATGGCGCTGGCCCTGCTGAATGGGGTAACAGCGGAGGAGATTGTGGCATCAGTTCCGCTGTACAAGGGGGTTGAACGCCGGTTTGATATCCGTTACAACGATGGAAAGCGTGTCTACATCGACGATTATGGTCACCATCCGCGTGAGCTGGAGGCTACCATTCGTTCGGTCAGGCATCTTTATCCTGGCAGGAAAATAACCGGAATCTTTCAGCCTCATCTATTTACTCGTACCCGTGATTTTGTGGATGGCTTTGCGGAGAGCCTGGACCTGCTGGATGAGGCACTGGTGATGGAGATCTACCCGGCCAGGGAGGAACCAATTGCCGGGGTGGATGCAGGAATGATCCTGGATAAAATGAAGCTTAAATCAAAAAGAAGATGCGCGGCATTGGATTTCCCGGCTATTCTGGATGATTATCAGTTGGATATATTGCTTACCTTGGGGGCTGGTGACATCGACCATTTGGTCAGCCGAAACGTTGGCTACCTAAAAAGGGGAAAAGATGCTTAGAAAAATTGGGAATCTTCTCATCTGGGGTGTGGTCCTGGCGGTAGTATTTCTATCGTTGGGGTTTACCATCTACGAACGCAACAAAATCGTTTGTACAGAAGTCAGGGTGGAGATTACCGATTCAATTCAAAACCAGTTCCTTCGAAGCAAAGAGATCAGGAGTTGGGTGCTCAGCAATTATCCCGGTATCCTTCGGAAGAATCTTGATCGCATCGATCTTCGCAAAATTGAGGATGGTTTGCGTAAAATAAAGGCAATCCAAGAGGTTACTGTATTCCCTTCGATTGTTGGAAAGGGGAAGCCCGGTGAGGGTGCGGTAGTGGTTCGTATCCGGCAGCGTGAAGCTGAATTCAGGGTCGATGTACCTGGTCGTGATTACTACATGGATGGGTTGGGGAAGAGCATCGACTGGACACCCAACTATACTCCGCGGGTGATGATCGTCTCAGGTGTTGTTCCCTATGAGTTTGCACGGAAAAAAATATTGCCGCTGGTTACCTGCATCAAGGAAGATCCTTTTCTGAATGCACAGATAGATCAGATTCATGTGGGTAAAAATGGTAATCTGACAATGGTTCCCAGGATTGGCGACCAGGTGATAAATTTTGGATCGCCCGACAATTACCAGGCGAAACTGAGAAACTTAAAGGCGCTCTACAAGGAGGGCTTCAAACATGGAGGATGGACATTGTACAAATCCATCAATCTTTCGTACAACAATCTTGTAATCTGTTTAAAAAGGTAAAAGAGATGAGCCAGACTAGAGAATTGGCTGCTGCCATTGACATTGGTACCAGTCACACCAGAGCGATTCTGGGACGTTTTACTCCCGACAACAAGCTGGATATTTTGGCATTTGGTGAGGTGCCAACCCAGGGTGTGCGCAATGGCGTAGTGGTAAACATCGATGAAGCTGCGGAATCCATTCGCAGGGCAATCTCCATCCTGGAGCGGGCAACCAATCTGAAGATCCGAAAATTGTATGCGGGTATCTCGGGTCAGAAAATTGGCAACCGGCCTTATTCCTGCTACCGTATGACGGAGGGCAACGAGGTGACCCAGGCGATTGTCAAGGGGTTGGCCGATGAGGCCCGGCGCCATGCCATACAGCCCGGCGAGAAAATCTACCACCTGGTACCTACCGAATATGTGGTGGATGGCGAACTTGAAATCAGCAAGCCTGTTGGCATTGCCGGTAGAAGAATCGATGCCAGGTTTAACATTGTTCTTGCTTCAGAGAATTACGAAAAGAACCTGACACGTGCCATCGAGAAGGCTGGTTACGGGGTGGCTGCGGTTTTCATCAATCCTTTCGTCCAGGGAACTGTCTGTCTGTCGCAGGATGAAAAGGAGGCAGGAGTGGTATTGCTTGACATGGGTGCCGGGACGACGGGTATCTCCCTTTATTACGAGAATAAACTGCGGCTGGCGCTGGAACTGCCTTTTGGCGGCAATGTAATCTCCAACGATATTCGGGAGGGTTGTAACATCATCCCCCGCCATGCAGAGATGGTAAAGGTAAATTGTGGATTTGCCATGACAGAACTTGCACCCGATAACAAGGTTGCTCAGATTCCTGAAGTGGAGGGCTGGCCTGGCAAGGAGATCTCTTTCCGAAGTTTGGCCGGGATCATACAGGCCAGGGTGGAGGAGATTCTGGAATGGGTCAATTTCCAGCTCGAATCGACGGGATACATGGACAAGTTGGGCGCCGGTATTGTGTTGACAGGCAATGGGTCGAACCTGAATGGTCTTGACAAGATGGTGAGTTACACGACAGGACTGGATGTCAGATATGGCAAACCCAATGTGGCCATGAAGGAGCAACTTTTCAATGAGCAGTTGACCACGCCCGGTTCAGCGAACCTGCTTGGCATTTTGATTCATGGATTGCACAACTCTAGAAACCAGAAATATCCTGCCGGGATGGTTGATACGGTCGTGCAGGAGGAGGCACCTCAACCGGTGGTAGCGCCGGTGAAAAAGAAATCGAGGAGTCTTTACGACCTGGTGGGAAAGGTCAAGGATAGCTTCGACGGTCTGTTTGATGAGACCGAACAAAAATAATTAAGACATTTCAAATGGAAAATAAAGTTGACGATCTGTTATCATTTGGATTCCAGCACCAGTACAACTCCATTATCAAAGTAATCGGAGTGGGTGGTGGTGGCAGCAATGCTGTCAACCACATGTTTCAAAATGGTATTGCCGGTGTTGATTTTGTAATTTGCAATACCGATGCCCAGGCACTTGCCAACAGCAATGTGCCGGTCAAAATACAGTTGGGAGTTACACTTACAGAGGGTCGCGGAGCAGGCAATGCTCCAAAAAAAGGGGAGCAGGCAGCCATCGAGAATTTGGGAGAGGTGAGGCAAATCCTGGAGGCAGGTACCAAGATGGTCTTCATTACGGCCGGAATGGGCGGAGGAACCGGCACAGGAGCCGCACCCATCATTGCACAATTGTCAAGGGATTTGGATATCCTGACCATTGCCGTGGTAACCATGCCCTCCAAGAAGGAGGGGAAACTCAGGTACGAACAGGCAAGGGAAGGGATCATGAAGCTCGACCGTTATGTCGACTGTATGCTGGTAATCAGCAACGAGAATCTGCACAAGGTTTACGGGGAACTTCCCGCCCGGGAGGCCTTTGCGAAGGCTGATGATATCGTCTGTACGGCAGTAAAGGGTTGTGCTGAGATCATTACCTTGCACGGGAACATCAACATTGACTTTGCAGATGTGAATACCGTGATGCGCGACAGTGGTGTCTTTATCATGGGAACAGGCTTGGCTGAAGGCCCCAACCGGGCTTTTCTGGCTGTTGAGGATGCATTGCAGTCTCCCTTGCTTGACAGCAACAACATCTATGGAACAGGAAACATCCTGCTCAACATCATCTCAGGAGACGATGAGGTACGGATGGGTGAAATCGGTCAGATCATCGATTACCTTCAGCAGGAGGCAGGCGACAATGCCAACATCATTTGGGGGAATGGATATGATCCTTCGCTGGGAAGCAAAATCAGCGTGACCATCATTGCCACTGGCTTTGAACATGATCCAAGTCCGGTTCGATCCGCTATATCGGCACCTGAGAAAGTAAATGCCGACCTTTTCGTTTTGCCGGCTGCAGAGGATGCACCACAGTTGAGTGATACCTTCATCCAACCGGTCGACAACGAACTTTTGGGGATCTCTGTGCAGGAGGATCTGTTTTCATTTGACGATGAACCCGAGCTTCCACTCCAAACCGAAATAGTGCAGCCACAAGTTTCAGCCGCACCTAATCCGGAAAAGCGTGCACCCGGGAAAGTGAAAAAGGCAGAGCGAGAATCCATCTCCAAATGGTTCAACCAGCAGTTTGGGGATCTGTTTTCGGACAACGATGAAGAAGTTAAATAAGTGAACTAAAGTGCCTAAAGTCAACTAAAGTGCCTAAATTTATGGACTCCAGTCATTTTTGATAAGTGAATAAGTACTCTAGTCACTTTAGTCACTTTAGTTCACTTTAGGCACTTAATGATAGAAACGATAAAACTTATATAGTATGAAACGAACATGTTGTTTCCCAACACCCAAGGGTATGATAATAATTTC
>CAZVTL010000018.1:2408-28543 GCA_964630075.1 uncultured Tangfeifania sp. | reverse complement strand
CAAGCGCAAGACGCTTGATGTAGGGATTGTTGATCTCCTTTTTCGTGTCATAAATAGGGAATGCTCCCCGCTCCTTTGCCAGCAAAACAGATCCGCGGTATGCCTCAATGGCAACAATCTTGTGAACTTCTACGGAGAAGTCTATCGCATTTTCAGAACCATATTGTAAACCAAGGGCAGCCAGCATGTCACCTTCAGCGGTGATCCCAATGCCTGTTCTGCGGCCATTGATCGCTTTTTCCTTGATTTTTCCCCAGAGGTTGAGTTCGACCTCTTTGATTTCGTCGGCTTCGGGATCTGCAAGGATTTTATCATAGATGGCATCTATTTTTTCCAGTTCGAGATCGATGATATCATCCATGATCCGCTGTGACAGCCTCACATGCGATCTGAAAAGTGGAAAATTGAATTTTGCCTGTGGTGTAAACGGGTGGTCTACATAAGAGTAAAGATTGATGGCGATCAAACGGCAGCTGTCATAAGGACAGAGCGGAATTTCACCACAAGGATTGGTTGAAACAGTTCCATAACCAAGGTCGGCGTAACAATCCGGAACAGATTCGCGGATCACGGTATCCCAGAACAGTATTCCCGGTTCCGCAGATTTCCAGGCATTGAATACGATCTTTTGCCACAGTTTGGAAGCATCCGTCTCTCTGGTATAAACGGGGTCACTGCTGTTGATGGGATATTTCTGGTGATAGATGGCCGAATTGCGGACCGCCTTCATGAATTCGTCATCAATTTTCACGGAGACATTGGCGCCGGTAACTTTCCCTTCGTCCATCTTGGCATCGATGAACTGCTCAGAATCCGGGTGCTTGATAGAGACCGACAGCATCAATGCTCCACGACGTCCATCCTGCGCCACCTCACGGGTGGAGTTGGAAAAGCGCTCCATGAATGGGACTATGCCAGTGGAGGTAAGTGCCGAATTTTTTACCGGAGATCCTTTCGGACGTATGTGCGAAAGGTCATGACCTACGCCTCCGCGTCTTTTCATGAGCTGCACCTGCTCCTGATCTACCATCATGATGCCACCATAGGAGTCGGCTCCATTGCCAACCACAAAACAGTTGGAGAGTGAACCGGTCTGGAAATCATTTCCAATGCCAGTCATCGGCCCTCCCTGGGGAACAATGTATTTGAATCCTTCGAATAGTTCGAAAAGCTCTTTCTCTGCAAGCGGATTTGGATACTTCTTTTCAACCCTCGCTATCTCAGAGGAGAGGCGGTGGTGCAAGTCGTCGGGGGTCAGCTCAAAGAGATTCCCATAGGAGTCTTTGAGTGCATATTTATTTACCCAGACACGGGCAGCCAGCTCATCTCCCTGAAAATATTTCAGTGAAGCTTCAAAGGCCTCCTCATTTGAGTAATTTTTTAGGGAACTATTTTTTTTCATAGCGAAGACATCATTTTTTTCCATGACATGCGTGATTGGCGGTTAAGTCGAATAATCAAGGATCTTTGTGTTAGATTATTTTGATGAAGGGAGCATAATTTTTGTGGAGTAAAGATATACAAAAAGAGCTTTTTTTGGAGAGCAATTTTAGAGAAATGAAAATAAAGTTATCAACTTTAAAGTGTTAATATGCACATATACAGCACGATAAAATATATTTTGTATCAAAAAGTTGACAAAAAAATATTTTTTGGAAATGATTAGGAAAAATAATTTGTTTGCAGGAAGGAGGAGGCAATCTCTATTTTTCGAAAAAATAGCGGACAATTTTTTCCGTTGCTCCACGGTTATTTTCAACATATTGTGAGGCAGAACGGCTCTCTTCTGACACTCTTTTGGGGTCTGTGAGGTAGCTTTCAAATAGGCTTTTCAGCTCCTCAAAATTAAGCACGACATGGGCAGCTCCGAGCTGGATCAGTTCAATGGCTTCGTGAAATTTGTGATAATCGGGTCCGAAAACGACGGGCATACCATAAACTGCGGGTTCAAGTATACTATGAATGCCGGAGGTAAATCCTCCTCCTATGTAAGCAACTTTAGCATATTTATATACAGAGACAAGATAGCCATATCCATCTACGATCATTACTTCAGCTTTTTCTATCTCTTCTGTTGCAGAGTCGGAAGAATACAATATATAAGGACGCTTCAATGCGGAGGTTATTCGTTCGATGGAGGCTTCATTGACCTCATGGGGTGCCACAACAAATTTTATGTTGTGTCTGCATTCATTCACATAGTTCAGAAAAAGTAATTCATCTTCCGGCCATGTACTTCCAGCTACTACAACTTTTTGCCCCATGCAAAAGGTCTCTAATTTTGGCAGTCGGGCGGCTGCCAAAGCGATTTGTGCAACCCTGTCTAGCCGGGTATCTCCGCTAATGGATACATTGTTGAATCCAAATTTCTGTAGTGTTTTGTAGGAACTCTGATTTTGGACGAAAATGTGGGTGTAAACCCTTAATACTTTTCTGAACCATTTCCCCCAGGGTTTGAAGAAATATTGATTTGGCCGGAAAAGGGCCGAAAACAGGTATGTTGGTATTTCACGCCGGTGAAGTTCGGAGAGGAAGTTAAACCAAAACTCATATTTGACAAAAAATACTTTTTCCGGTTTCACGAGATCCAAAAATTTTTTTGCATTGCCTGGGGTATCCAGCGGTATATAAAATATATAATCTGCAAAAGGATAATCTTTTCTTAATTCGTACCCGGAAGGTGAAAAGAAAGTCAATAAAATCCTGTAGTGAGGGGCATATTTTTTTACCTCTTCCATCACAGGCCTTGCCTGCTCAAACTCCCCAAGTGAAGAGACGTGAAACCAAAGCAGATGCTTTCCCGGTACAACTTCCAGTCTAATTCTTTCAAAAAGGCCATTCCTTCCCGACAACCATTTCCTTGCTTTGGGATTTCTAAATGAAACTGTCCAAATCAAAAAATGGTAGACATGCATGCTGATGTTGTAAAGGAAACGCATCATTGAGTGTACCAGATGAATAAATTAGAAAATTACTCGTTTAATGTAGAAGCTCCCAAAGGGTATCCGACATCTTCCAAAAGATTGGGTCCATTCGCTGCAGTAACGGCTAACTGATCACACCGCTCATTTCCGGGAATCGAGGCATGACCTTTTACCCATACAAACTTAACAGAATGAGTTCGATATATTTCGTAAAAACGCATCCATAGATCACTATTTTTTTTCCCTTTGAACCGGGTACGCATCCAGTTGTTGAGCCATCCTTTTTCAACTGCATCAACCACATACCTTGAATCTGTGTAAACAGTCACATCGCATTTGGGTATTTTTAAGGCCTCCAAACCGACAATAACGGCCATCAACTCCATTCTGTTGTTGGTGGTCAGATGAAAACCTGCAGATATCTCCTTCCTAAGGTTTCCATGCAACAACAAGGTTCCAAAACCTCCCGGCCCTGGATTTCCAAGGGAGGAACCGTCTGTGTACATGACAATCTTTGTGGACGGTTCTTTAGCCATGGTTAGTATTCAAATAAATAAATAAAAAAATAAACAAAGGACTTGTAGAGACGTTGCATGCAACGTCTCTACTGAACAATAGTCATCTCATCTACCAGGTGTTTAGCCCCGGCATACTTGTCAATCACCCACAAAACGAATCTAATATCCACATTGATGCATTTTTGCAGATCTGCCTCATAGGCTATATCGCCACTCATCGCTTCCCAGTTGCCATCAAAAGCGATCCCGATAAGTTCTCCGTTGGCGTTCATCACCGGGCTTCCTGAATTGCCGCCGGTAATATCGTTGTTCGTTGTGAAGCAGGTGTGCAATGTTCCGTCCATGTCGGCATATCTGCCGTAATCACTTTCCTGGTACATCTTTATTAACCTCTCCGGGTAGTCAAAATCAGCATCCCCGGCGATTCCTTTTTCTGCATAACCTTTCAGTGTTGTAAAATAGCTGTAATGTACACCGTCCCTTGGAACATAGTCTCCGACTTTCCCATAGGTAAGGCGCATGGTAGAATTGGCATCAGGGTATATTTTTTTGTCATGGTTCATTTCGTTTAAGCCAGCAACAAAAAGCTTCTTGCTGTTTTCGATACCTGCAGTGGATTTGCGATAGTCATCCCGGATGACTTTAATCGCCTCCATCATGGACAACATGGCCGAGTATACGGGATCCTTGTCAAGGATTTTTTTGGAAGGATTGTTCAGAAAAGCCTCCAGACGCTGCTGATCGGGGAATATACTTTTCTTGTAAATCCGGCTGATGAAGGCAGCATAATCACCTTTGAATTTTTTGGCAGCCTCTTGAACAAAAGAAGGTTGGTATTTGCCTGCAACATTTTCCGCATACATCCTGGTCAACTCCGCTGCAATTTTTTGGTCAGTTTCCGAATCATAATCCTTGTAAAATTCAGCAAGGGAGTTTTTGAACTTGTCTGCAGCGATCTTTATCTTTACTTTGTCGGTGCCCTTTTGCAATTCGTCGTACAGGGAGCTGATACCAAAGGAAAACCTGAAAATCTCGGCACCGCCGAGCAGCGCTTCAAGAGCATATTCATAGGCAACTTTGTCATCAACAGACTGGAATGATTTTTCAATGTTTGGAAGTGCCTCTCCATATTTGCTTTTTCTGGCAGGATCACTGTTTACCCAGTTTGTAAACTCCTTTTCGATGGTCTGTTTTTTGTCCAGCACTTTTAGTGAAGTAAGCCCCATATTCTGACCGATCGAATATTTGTAGTAGTTTGAACTCCCAGCAAATTTGGAAGCATACTGAATTCTGTTTTTGTCCCCTTTGGCCATGTAATCCTTGATGATATCCAATTTGGCAGCCCTGGTCTTGATGCGGATGTTGTTCACAATCTCCATCGTATTTTTAAGTCCAAACGAGGTGAGGTAACGGTTGGTCCTGCCGGGATAGCCCAGAATCATTGCATAATCATTCATTTGAACTCCTTTCAAGGAGACTGGAAGGTGATGCTTGGGATGGAAGGGTACATTCTCCTTGGCATAATCGGCCGGAGAACCGTCCGGTGCACAATAAATTCGGAACATCGAGAAGTCTCCGGTATGACGGGGCCACATCCAGTTGTCGGCTTCTCCACCAAATTTTCCTACTGATTGAGGGGGCGTACCTACCAGTCTGATATCCCTGAATGTTTCGGTAACAAATAAATAAAAGGCATTTGATTCAAAAAGCGGTCTGACCCTGGTTTCGTATTTGCTGTCACCCTTTGCCTCTTTTTCAATGGATGCTATCGCCGCAGTGATTTTCTCCTGACGGGATGCAGCTGAAGTTGTGTCGGTAATTCCTTTGAGTACCTGGTCTGTTACATCCTCCATGCTTACCAGGAAAGTAACACTCTTACCAGGATTTGGCAACTCCTCTTCCCTGTTCTTAGCCCAGAAGCCATCTTTCAGGTAGTCGTGTTCGACAGAGCTGTGTTTTTGAATCTCCCCAAAACCGCAATGGTGATTGGTTAACAAAAGCCCATCCTTTGAAACAATTTCTGCGGTACAAGATCCTCGGTCAAGGGCTACCACTGCATCTTTCAAGCTTGAATTGTTGATGCTGTATATCTGTTCTGCACTTAACTTCAATCCCATGGTGTGCATCTTGTCAATGTTCAGCTTTCCCACCAGGGAAGGCAACCACATACCTTCATCTGCTTGTGTATGAAGAGAAAGGGTCACTACGAAGAGAACCAGGCCAATTAAACGTTTTTTCATGTATGTATTTATTAAAATGTAATTGTTACATCATCTGAGAATTCATAATTTTTTTGTGGCCATTGCAGGAATTCGCAGCGTGGGGCAAATTTGATGATGCCTAAAATTAATCCCTGTTGCAGCTTCTTTTTGGTTATGAACAGTCTTCTAAGGCCAATAGGAATTTACAATAGTTATAATCTTCTCTGTTGGTGACATTCAATCATGCTCATTTCATCCAACAGAAAGGCACATCGAAGCCATTTTTTCAGCTTCCCGACAGTCACCAGGCTTCTTCCAAAAGTTGTGAAATTGACTTTTAATCCGCATTGGTAGCCTGTTCCTGTAAAGCATAGCGACTATGCTTTACAAGATTTTGACGGCAAAATTAGTTTTATTTGAATACAAACTGTAGGACAGAAAGCTGAAATGTAGGGCACATGTTAGAATTGTCAATGGATTAACCCCAGTGATTTGCCAACTTTTTTAAATGCTGATACAGCTCTCTCCAAATGATTCTGCTGGTGGGCAGCTGAGAGCTGCACCCTTATACGAGCCTGTCCTTGAGGTACAACGGGATAATAGAATCCTATGACATAAATTCCCTCGATTAACAGCCGGGCAGCAAATTCCTGAGAAAGTTTTGCATCGTAAAGCATTACAGCGCATATAGCAGATTTGCTGGGTTTGATATCAAATCCTGCAGAGCTCATTTCAGCAATGAAATAGGCGGTATTTTGATGTAATTTATCCTGGAGTTCAGAGGTTCTTGCCATCATGTCAAACATTTTGATGCCGGCATTGACGACAGCAGGAGGAAGTGAGTTGGAGAAGAGGTAGGGCCTTGATCTCTGTCTGAGGAGTTCAATGATCTCCCTGCGACCGGTAGTAAAGCCACCCAACGCACCACCAAAAGCTTTACCCAATGTTCCTGTGATGATATCCACTTCTCCCCTGATATTGAAAAGTTCGGTCACTCCGCGGCCGGTCTCGCCTACGACCCCGGCCGAGTGACATTCGTCTACCATTACCAGGGCATCATATTTTTTGGCAAGCAAATTGATCTGGTCCAGGGGTGCGACATTGCCATCCATCGAAAACACTCCGTCTGTCACAATCACCCTGAATCTGGCCTCATTGGCCAATATCAGCTGTTGTTCAAGATCAGTCATGTCGGCATTGTTGTACCTGAATCTTTTTGCCTTGCTCAGGCGAACTCCATCAATGATGGAGGCATGATTCAGGGAATCAGAGATAATGGCATCCTCCTCTCCAAATAAAGGCTCAAAAATGCCACCGTTGGCATCAAAACAGGCGGCATATAGAATGGTATCCTCGGTTCCGAAGAAATCTGCAATTTTTTGTTCAAGAATTTTGTGAAGGTCGGTGGTTCCACAAATGAAACGCACCGAAGACATCCCATAGCCGTGTGAATGAAGGGCTTCGGTGGCAGCCTGAATCAATTCAGGATGGTTGGATAATCCGAGGTAATTGTTGGCGCAAAAATTTAAAACTTCCTGCCCAGAGGAGAGTCGAATCACAGCATCCTGGGGTGATACTATCACACGTTCGTTTTTATAAAGTCCGGCATCCCTGATGGATTGGAGTTCATTGTTGAGGTGCTCTTTTATCTTTCCATACATAACTGAATGTTTTTAAATGAATTCGAGAATTGCTGACAAAAGAAAGTGATCTGAAGACAAAATTATGCTATTTTTATGATCGCTTTCAATACTTTCCTCATGTTTTGAAAGTTAGATCCACATTAGTTGGGTATCCCATTGAATTGGGGAAGCAGATCAAGTATATATATAAAGTTAATTGAGACCTGATGAAGAAGAAAAATCGTTTTTTACCCTGGATAATTGGCATTGGAGTGCTGTTGATCATACTACTTCTGGTCGGAAAAAAGAGCGGATGGTTTGGCAAGGATGTGACATTGAATGTGGCTACCGAGAAAGTTGAGATCAGGGACATCACCGAGGTCATTACTGCCAATGGCAAAATGAAACCTCAGCAAGAGGTGAAAATCAGCCCCGAAGTCCCCGGTGAGATTATCGAACTTCCAGTTAAGGAGGGCGATAAAGTGAAGAAGGGAGATTTATTGGTGGTCATAAAACCTGATATTTACCAGTCAAATTTAAGTAGAATTGAAGCTTCGCTCAATACCCAAAAGGCAAGGCTGGCACAGGCTGAAGCTCAACTGATTGAAAAAGAGCTGAATTACCAGCGCGCCAAGCAGTTGCTGGAAAAGAAGACAATTCCAAAATCAGAATTTGAAACCATCGAAGCATCCTGGAAGGTCGCAATATCAGAGGTTCAAGCCGCAAGATACTCCGTGAAGAGTGCCGAATCGAGTGTTCGCGAATCAGCTGAAAATTTAACCAAGACCAAAATCTTCTCTCCAATTGATGGAACTGTCTCCAAGTTGAATGTCGAAAAGGGAGAAAAAGTGGTAGGAACAAACCAGTTTGCCGGTACAGAATTGATGACCGTAGCTGATTTGGCAACCATGGAGGTAAAAGTGGAAGTGAATGAGAACGATATTGTTAAAGTGCATAAAAACGATACGGCCATTATCGAAATTGATGCCTATCTGAAAAGAAAATTTAAGGGTATTGTTACTGAAATAGCCAGCTCTGCCAACGTTACCGGTACTTCTGTCGATCAGGTAACCAATTTCAATGTCAATATTTTGTTGCTGACAGAATCCTATCAGGACCTGATAAAAAAGGACTCTGTAAAGTATCCGTTTCTTCCTGGAATGTCTGCTACTGTAGAAATCCAGACAGATACCCGCAAAGGCATTATCGCTGTTCCGATTCAATCGGTAACCACAAGAGGTGATGACGGGACCATCAAAAAAACAGCCGACCAGGTTGTTAAGGAGGGCGTAAGCGACCCAGGCGCCAATGAAGCTGCTCCAAAAGAGCCGGAGCAACAAGAAGTTGTATTTGTGGTAAAGAACAATCTAGTCTGGAAGAAGAAGGTACGGATCGGTATCCAGGACAACAGCAGGATAGAAATTTTGGATGGAATCCAAGTGGGCGAGGAGATCGTAGTTGCACCTTATGGACTAATTTCTAAATCACTCAAGGATTCTACTTCTGTTAAAGTTGTTAAGATTGAGGAGCTCTACCAAACAAAAAAATAGTTATCCATCCCTAGCCACCAAAAATAATCCCCCCGAATAAGTCTCTTATTCGGGGGGATTATTTTTGGTGGCTATTTCATCTGCAAAAAGAATTGTTAATGTATTGATAATTAATACAAAAATATCGAACCCGGAGGATTGTTTAAATGCTATTTTGTGTACGATTGTGCAGGAGGGTTTCACTCTTACAAGATCTTTTTACTGGAAAATACAAACAACCAAAGTTATTTTTTGGTTTTTCAGGATCTGAAAGGCGTTGTTCGGATAAACTATCCCTCACAATCGTTGGATTGTCGATGATCTGCGACTATGAATTATGCAATCCATTTAGAGAATAATGTAACTGTTCCTTGAGTTATACTTGATAATTTAGCAAAACCGTCATGCGTTTGCCTGATCCATGTCTCGCAGAGAATCTTCCTGTTTCAGGAGTTGCCAGGATGCAGTATTTTCGAATCATAGTCCGTTGGAACGATTTGAAAATTCCGAAATTTGGAGGATGGTAAAGAAGTCCTTCTTAAAAAAACAGAAAAGAGATAGTTTATACCAATTTTAAATTAAAGAATTACTTAACAAAATAATAGAACGATATGAACTTGGTTTAATTCATGTGAAGCAATAATTATTGCATTTTACGTTAAATGTCATATTGACAATTTATCATAATTTTACTATCAACTGTCAAAGTTGGATTGCTAAAGTGAGAGTATTTTTAGAATTTTATGATAAGTTGATAGGAATAATTCATTTTGAATTGTTATAAATAGAGTTTATTTAAATTTTTTAATCCGTTAAATTTTAATGATTTAAATACATTATGTCAAAATATCCCTTTTTTACCTAGGTTACGATTTTTAAGATTTTGGTATTAATGATGTAGTTGGTTATTTCCCTTAAATATACCACTTATGTTAGGTTTTGAAATCAGGAGGTCATGCTGCATGATCTCCTTCGAGACATTTAGGTTTTTCAGGCTTGATACCTTCAGCCGTAAATTCAGTTTTTTTTGGAACAATGCTTCCAAAAGAGTTGCGAATTCTCTTGTTACCATGGGGATTCCACTCTTTTTCATGGTTTTATTTTCTGCAACTGCTTCTTTTGAGTTGTATGCAGGAAATGACCTGTCGTTGTCATTGTCCGTGACAAATGTAACCTGCACCGGTCAAACAAACGGGACCATATCTTCCACTGTAACGGGGTCATCGGGAGGTACCATTACCTATACCCTTCTGCCGGGATCGGTAACAAATACAACGGGATTTTTCAACAATCTTGGTCCGGGAATCTATACCATCAGTGCAGATGATGCCGGGACAACGATGGTTTTAACAGCCACCATTACAGAACCAATAGCATCCCCAGGTGTTGTTGTTACTTCCAACACCCCGGTTTGCAACAATTCTGCGATTCTGCTGTCTGCCACACCTTCGGGAGGTACGGCCCCCTATACGTTTAGCTGGTCAGGACCTAATTCCTTCAACAGCAACATTCAATCTCCGGTTATCGTTAATCCTGCCCTGGCTGCTGCCGGAAGTTACCATGTTACGATTACAGATGCCAATGGCTGTAATGCGAGCAGTTCAGCTGCAATATCAATTTCCACCGCTCCAACTGTCACAGCAACTGCTTCTGTTCATTCGATTTGTGCAGGTGGTGCTGTTACCCTTTCCTCCTCCTCCAATATTCCTGCAGCACCATCACTTCCACCGCTGGTATTCACCACCGCAAACTTTTCAACCGATGGTACAACTTCTTTGGCCGAGTGGACAGTACGAAATGATGGTTATTCCACAAATGGGATGACCTTTCATTCAAACAACAACTCCTCCTTCTACCTATCTGACAGCAGGGCTCAGAATGGTACCATAACAGATACAAGGCTGGTGTCACAATCCTACAATACAATGGGTTATTCTAATCTGGCTCTGAGTTTTTGGCACTATTTCCGCTACAACAGCGCCATCAACGAATCGGCAAAAGTGCAGGTTTCAACCAATGGAACTTCTTGGACGACTGTCGCAAGTTACACCGCTACGGTTGGAACTTCCGCTTCATTTGTTAATCAGAATATCAACCTGAATGCCTATATCGATAAACCTCAGTTGTTTGTTAGATTTATTTATTATTCAGAATCCAGAGCCCGCTATTGGGCAATTGACAATGTTTCATTATCCGGAACTTCTACCACAGGTTTGCCGGTTATCTCCTGGAGTTCCAGTCCGACAGGATTCAGTTCAACTTTAGCCAGTCCACCTACGGTAAATCCAAATGAGACTACTACTTATACCGTTATGTATACGGATCCTTCGACTGGCTGCAGTAACATTGCTTCCGAAACGATCACCGTAAACCCAACACCGGTTGTTGCGATTCAGCCAAATTATTGCGCGGTCCCGGGCCATGTCAGACTTACGGCAAGTGGGGGTACCTCCTATACCTGGAGTACAGGTGAGACTACCAATCCAATACTTACCGATATCGCAGATACCTACGGTGTAACCACCACCAATGCTTTTGGTTGCACTGGTTCTGCCTTTCTACCCGTTTCAACCGAATTGGTCATCAATGGAGATTTCTCTGCCGGCAATACCGGATTCACCAACGCCTATGGTTATACTTCCGCTGCGAATGGATTGTTTCCCGAAGGTTTGTACAGCGTTGGAGCTGATCCGACATTTTTTCACTCCAATTTCTGGGGACGGGATCATACAAGTAATTCAGGTAATTTTTTAATTGTCAATGGTATTGGATCTGCTGGAGTCGTAGTTTGGCAGGAGACAGTTCCGATACTTCCCAATACTGAATACTATTTCTCGGCCTGGGCGATCAGTTTGAACAATGTTGCCCCTTATGCCAATCTACAATTCAATGTCAATGGAACCTTGGTGGGAACAACTGCGCCACTCGCAGCAAGGGCAACCAATAACAATCCACCCTACAACTGGCAAAGATTTTACGGCAATTGGAATTCAGGCACTGCAACCAGTGCTGTGATTCAAATTGTAGACCTTCAAACAGCGTTGGGTGGCAATGATTTTGGATTGGATGATGTCTCTTTTGGAACATTGGCTCCAATTCCATTTACCATAGCCCCAACTGTTAATCCTACTGCGACCGCCTGCTCTGGGAAAACAATGTATCTGAAAGCCAATATCACTGGAGGAAGGAGTCCGGTTACTTATTCCTGGAGTGGCCCAAACGGTTTTGTTTCTGCACTGAAGGATCCGGTTATTCCAAATGTGACTGTCGCCCATTCTGGTGTTTATACTTTGTCTGTAGTTGATGGATATGGGTGTGACCCTGTCACAGGGAGTGCAACTGCGGTGGTTCTCCAATCTCCAACTCCACAAATCTCCTCAATTGGTGGTTTAGATACTGTATGCCCAGGGACTCAGGAAAAATATTGGACATCTTCGCTTGTCGACATCTCCAATGGCTGGAGTGTCACAGGAGGTACCATTATCGGTTCAGCGACCAAAGATACCATTGCTGTCCAATGGGCTGCATCAGGGAATGGACTGATCACTTTGACATCAGTCAATACCGTAAATGGATGCGATTCAACTGTAAGTAAAGCTGTTCTCATACAGGATCTGGTGGCACCAGTTATCACTTGCCCAACGACTCAGAATATTTCGGGGTGCGATGAAACCTCACTTAACACCATTCCCTTCGCTGTATCAGAATCTACCATCACCTTGGCTCAACTCATACTGGCAGGCGGAAATGCTTCAGACAATTGTGCACTTCAATCCATCACTTACCAGGATACCAAATCAGGAACCAATCCCCTGGTTGTGAACCGTACCTACAATGCCATTGATTATGCCGGAAACAAGAGCAGCTGTACACAGATTATCAATATTTCAGACAGTGCACTCCCAACTCTGACAGCACCCGCAGACTTCAATTTCTGTGTGGATGATCTTTATTCTGCTTCTATAGTTTCCAGCCTGCTGCAAATTAATCCTGCTCCGGATCACTTCCTGTTCAAAAAGGGAAACGGTGCATTGGATATCAACCCGACCAGTTTTGCTGACAACTGTACCTCCGTCAATCAATTGGTTCTACATTGGAAAATTGACTTTTCTCCCTCCATTCCTACTCCATCCATTACAGGTACCGGACAACCATCTGCACACACCGGTGATATTCTATTTCCCGGTGACGGAAACACGTTTCTGGATGTCATCCATACCATTACTTACTGGTTAACTGATCAGAATGGGAATGAATCTGTTCACCAGGCAGTCGCCATTACCATTCACCCCAGACCTGCTTTATCCCAATACTTTCGCCCTTTTTTGAATGATTACATTGATACCAACCCAAAATTTTTATGCCATGAAAACAACAACACACAAAAACGCTTTGATTGAATTTTGTTCAAAAAAATGGTCAGTCAGACCACAGTCTATTAATTTTTTTACTCCCTTAAATTTTTGCTTTATGAAACAATTGATTCTTTTGTTGTTGACGACCGGAATGGCCGTCACTTCAGCGCTTGGACAAACTGCTGTTACCGGATCTGCACCTCAACCGGTTTCCTGCACCAATGACCCTTTGCATCCTATTGCAGGAAAGCCTTATGATTACTCCGCAATCATCAATCCTGCCGGCGGTACTACTTACTGGTATGCAACCAAATCAACCACTTTTATTACTGCTGGTGTTAGATCGGCTGTAGAAATTCAGGCTGATGGTACTGCAATTTCTTCAGGTGCTACCAATTACCGAACATCAGGTGCTGCTGCTACTTCACCGTCTACTGCGAAAGTAACCTGGACTTCCGCCGGGTTAAAAGGGGTGGATGATACAGCTAATCCGCTTTTTATGGTTCTGGAATACAAAGGTAGTGGAACCCCATCATGTTAAAACAATATGAAAGTATTTCAAATTATTCCTAAAAATGCCTTTACTGTTGATATCCTCAACCTTAAAAATAGTGATAAATCTGCTTTGGCTTATGGTGCTACCGATGAGCAGTGTTATGCAGATATAGCAGATGCTAAATATGATGTGCCTTCAAAGAAGATGGTATTTGATTATGGTATCAATAAACTCTATTTTGAGGTAGTAGCTGCAAATTTTACAGGGTCATTTACACCCTCTTTTAAACTGACAGGTTTGAAAACTGGTCAGAAAGCATTGGTTGAATGGACCATTGATAAGACGCTTGCAAGTGGTTTAACAGCTTTGGGTGCTGAACAAAGTGCCACCACCGGTACCCCCTTAAGTTTTGCCGGAACTGCTGTGAATGCTGATCCTGCCGTTACAGACATGAGTAAAGGGGTTTCCATCTATCTGATGGTAACTGTCAAGAATGGTCTATATGAAGGTTTGACAGACGACAAGATCTCCGTATCAGTTGATGCTATTAATGTTAATAATGAGCCTGATATTGATAATGCTACTTGTGCAGCCCCTGCAACAACTTACGAAGATATCGCAGAACAAATACTTAAGATGCGTCCAACAGTTACAAGTGATCCTGCAACCGGTGCTTTTGTAACACAAACTTTGCCCTAATTTTTAATTTCCCTGCTTCCAGTTTTTAAGTTTTTGCTTCAGTTTTTGAAGTGAGGAGACTTTGTATTCCAACATAAGTGGTGGAACTATAAGGCGATATGGCCATTCCGATGTATTGACCGGAAGAGGTTAATGGGTGTGCCTCAGCACCTCATAAACATCTGCCCTGTCTCCTTTGAACCATTTATATGTAAGCCTTCCCCAGCTATCATTCCTTGGCAAAAGCCTAAAAAACTGTCAGTGAATGTGAATGAATGTTATACTCATACACAGGTAGTCTGCAGTGGAAAAATTATAATTATGTAAAATACATAGATCCAACTCTAAGTGTCAATTTCAAATCATTGCAGAATCGAATAACTGCAGGTATTTGGTTGGGAATTGGATGTAAAGTATTCAAAAGGATACGTTATAGGTAAATTTAATGAAGCTTAGCTCCAGGTTCAGACTTGTTGTGCTTGCCATCTTGCCTGCACTGTTCGTTGTGGAAAAATCCACAGCACAGGTAGGCATTGTCGTTTCTGCAGGGCAGCAAAGAAGTTTGGCGGTTGTCCCCCATCCGGGAGAAACCTATGCCTGGCGCATCTACAACAAACCAACCTTGTTGCCAACAGATCTGGTTAGCCAGACAGAGGCTGAATACACAGTAAGCAACAACCAGCCGGTTTTGCCAGTTATTTGGAAAAAGCAGGGAGAGTATTTCTATACTGTAACTGTATTTAACATGAGCGGGTGTAAAAATTTAAAAGCAGGTTATGTAAAGGTTGTTTCACCGCCTTTCTCAGCAGTCGCCGGCCGTGATACCATTGTTGGAGTCTGCAGCTCCTACCTGCTGGATGCCTCAAAATCTGTAGGAGATCGGCTAACTTTTCAATGGGATCTGCTTGATCCTGGAGGAGTTCTGTCATCTTACACATCCAGCAGGACAAGTCTGTCAGTTTCACCAGCATACAAGGGAGTTTTGCCATTGAGTATTAGAATCCGTTTAACAGTTTCCAATGGTGCCGGATTATCATCAAAAGACACCGTGAAAGTTACTTTTGGCGCTCCTCCAATGGTGGGAATTATCTATCCCGACAACCCGAACAAGGACGGATCCATGCTGATTGATGGGACCGCATCAACGGGGAAAGGACTGAAGTACAATTGGACCGCATTAAAAGGTGAAATAGTCAGCGATGCAAGTAAATCAAAAGTATTGATCAGGGGAGTTGGAATCTATTCTTTGGAAGTTACCGATCAGTTTGGATGCAAATCATCCAAGGTCTTCAATTATCCATTTGAACCGAATGAACTTGTTGCAAATGCTGATTATGTCAGATCCGCCTGGATGGACTCCATCCGTATAAATGTTTTGAACAATGACTATGACTCAAGAAATGACATTGACAAACGAACACTTTCCATTCTTAGGAAACCAATGTACGGGAACACACAAATCACCAAAGATGGGGTCGTAATCTATACTCCTGATAAAAACAAGGCATTTGTGGATCAATTTGTCTACCAGATATGTGACTCAGTCAATCTTTGCGATACTGCCAAAGTAACCATCGACATTTACGATGGCCCTGTATGGATCCCTGAAGCTATTTCTGTCAACGGTGATGGTCACAATGATACATTTGTAATTAGAGGCCTTGAAGCTTATCCAAACACCAGTTTGATGATTTATACCAGGGCCGGTCAGTTAATCTATAAATCAGCAGATTACAACAACGACTGGGATGGTCATGCACTTAATTCATCCTTGTCGGATGGAATAACCCTACCAGTCGGTACCTATTACTATGTGCTGCATTTGGGAGGTACCAACCGATATATCAAGGGATTTGTCTATCTCTCCCATTGATGGTTCCCTTTACTTGATCAGGTGTACAAATCCTTTGATCACCCTGGATGAACCACCAGGCTGGAGCAGATAATAATAGGTTCCGGATGGAACAATTTGCTGGTGCAAGCCGGATTTTAATCCATTCCAATCGTTGCGATAGTCTTTGCTATGAAAGATGATAATTCCATCTCGACTGAAAATTGTCAGGGTGGAGTTGGGATAGGCCTGCAATCCACTGATTACAAACAGGTCATTGATCCCGTCGCCGTTTGGCGATATACCTTCTGGCAGAAACAAAGGCGGATCTTTCAAGGTGATGGTGACCATCGCCGTGTCGCACTGGTTGCAAGTATCACAAACCTTGTAGTAGAAGCGATCCTTTCCAGCCGTATTGCGAATGGGACGGTAAACCATTGATCCGTTTTGCAATTTTAGTATTTCCCCGATTGAAGGCTGGGATAATATTTTTAAACTGTTGGTATCCAAATCCATACCGGCATCATAGTCGTTGTCCAGCAGGTTCAGTCGGATGCTGTTAAGCCAGTTGATTGATAGATAATCATCGTAGGCCTGGGGAGAATGATTCCCGAGTACAACAACCGGAAAAATTTTTCTATTCGAGCAGCCTTGCAGGTTAAATGCCATTACGGTCAGGAAATAGAGGCCTGCCTTGTCCCACCTGAGTCTGACTTCCGGTTCATCTCTTGTACCCAGGAAGATTACTTTGTCCATATCATCTCCACCTCGCTTGTCAAGATGTTCTGTAACGCTCCATTGGTAATAGGTTTCAGGTTCTGCTTTTATATTAAATAGACCGTATTCCCCAACCGCAAAGGTTCTTCCCGATTGTGCAATACAGAGTTCGGCCCACAAAAGCGTTTGCAAAAATGAGAGACCGGTGCACGAAAGAAGGAGTTTGTTGAGCATGAATGCATCTTGAATCTATCGCTTACATTGCTTCCCGAATGGTCAACTTATTACCTCCATCATCTGGAGCGGAACCTGCCAATGGCATCATTGGTCGCCCAACGACTTCTTATGGCAGAAAAGAGCTTACTGGTGTGCCCGTATTGCTGGTAATTACAGGACGGGCCATAATAATCTGTCTGGCTACATCGTTGGCAAATCCATCTGCCAGACAATCTGCATAATGAATATCTTCATCTCCGTCATCTGTGATCCCATTGAGGGAAAGTGTCACAGTGGTATCCGTGATCCCTTCATGGTCATTGTTCTTAATGGCTACTTTTAAGTATATTATTTCTCCATCGTCGGTTATATTATCCGCAGGGGCGGCCACTTTATTGGCTGGCGTCCAGTCATCTGCGTTGTTGGTAAAAAGATTTGTACCGGTAAAGGTGGTAGTTGCCGACCATTCCACCGAACCAATTGTCTGTGTTCCTGAGAGTCCCGAAATTCTAACAGTTGGCTTCCATCCTCCGGTGAAATTGGCAGCTACTACTTTGAACACAAGGTCATTGACCCCATAGTCGTAAACCATCTTGGTTCCATCGTAATTAACAGCCAAAATGTCTTTTGCACACAATTTGTGATCTATTGCCACATTGGAGCCATTCAATCCAAGGTCGGCAGATTCCCCCATGTTGGTCAGATCAAGGGTAAAGGCATTGTATGGTTCAATTTTGTAGGCCTTCAGATTCATCGCTTCACAAAGCGTTCCATTGGTCCCTTTGTAATGAATAACCAGGAAATAGGGTTTTGTTTTTGCGCTCAGAACTGCCTTCCCGGTCCATTTGATGGTGATGGAGTTGGTCGCTGTGGCCGGGTCATGGTAGCCACTTCCGGCATCAATAAACTCTTTGCTATTGGGGATGATCCCGGAAGTGACCAGTATGGAACCTGCAATAAATCCAGGATTGTCAGTGACGAACCAGTCAAAGCTTTGTGGAGTGGTGTAGGGCGCCGGAACGGTTATGGCATAAGTATAGGTTTTGCCTGCCATGGGATGCAATGGTGTATCTGAGCAGGCAGGCAGACGGGGAATGGTCTGACCGAAAAGTTGGATACTTGCAACAGTAAAGAAAATAACCAATAAATACCAGGCAGTGTGTTTCCCATGGCGGAGGGTTCTTTTTGGTTTGGCCAAATTTTTCATGATTGGAGGTTTTAAATGTTAAAAATCGATCTATTGTCTATTCAAAGTTTCAAAGCAGACTGTTCTTTACAATTGTTTCCATCTGTACAAATGGCAACTATCGAATTAAAAATTGCGGATAATTTCAGGACGGCTTATAATCGTAATGTATAACCTGTGCCTCAGGCTATCCGGAGTGAGGTTACCAGCCACATCCTCCAACCAATAGGTTACCTGGAGAGAGGGATTTTCTATGGTTTGCTGAATCAATTCAAAATTTTCAGGATGATTGGAAATCTGTCCTGTCCGGTTGTCCAGAATGGTCCCGGATAGATCCGTGATGGGTGTCCCTAAATGGTCGGTTGAGTAAATACCCCAATGTAGCAGTAGATCTGCAGATGGTGTGATATTGTCTGAGAAGGTGGTGGTCGAAAGATTAAAAAAGGTGTTGTTTTTGGCGAAATAGTAAAATGACTTTCCTTCCGGAACAATGTTATCCAGTATATTATCCCAATTGGCAATTTCGAGATTTGTCGGACACAACAATCTGACTTCATCAGCAAGGTTGACAAAGAGGGGAGGTAATATATCTACAACCGGAAGTACATTTATTTTTCTGGTAATGGCAGAAGTTTCGATGCAGTAATTGTTGCTGATGGTTGGAAAGGTCACCCTCAGTTTGTACAGACCAGAATCAGGAAGGGATATATGGTTAAAGTTTAGTTGTTCCTGGTGGCTGCCGGATATGATCGAATTGTCTGCAAGATCCCGCCATATTCCGCTTCCCTGTTTTTTAATCCATTGATAGGTCGAAGGGGTATTGCCGGAGGTTAGTACTTTGAACCAAATATTTCCGCCCTGGTTCACGGTATAGGTCGCTACCCCAACCGGGGCAATTCCGGATATTGAATTGACAGTGAGTCTGGCCATGTTGGAAACCACTGTTCCAAGCTGATCAGAAACGGTTACCTGATACATGGTACCATCAGGAGCCTCAAGGCCGGTTCCGATGTTGTAAACAGGCAGTTTCGTGGAATCCTTTGCCCCAAATTCGGCAAAGGTGCTGTCTGCCAATCTTTTTCTTGTCCACAAATAATGAACCGCTCCGAGGCCACCCGCAGCAACTACAGAAAATGTTGCTTTGTTGCCTTTGCAATCCGCTTGATCCGATGGTTGAACAACAATGGTCAGCGGATCAATCTGGGATGACAGACTTGTGGAGAGGGAGGAGTCACCCAGGGTCGTGGAATGGAGATTCACCCATGGGAATAGCTTCAGGCACAGACAAATCGGAATTTGAAGGATGGTTAATCTGGACATGATTGCTGAATTTTTGGAAACAAAGTCTCCTGCTACCTGAAATGTTATTTCTGCAGCCATGATTTTACAAAGGATTGAAGGAATTTCCTGTTCAGATCAGGTCAATGTTCCCGTCATCAAAATTGATGCGATGATTCAGTTGGGAAGATAATTCTATCGGGAGTAGCAAAGGAACATTGTACCAGTCGAACCCATCTGAATGTTTACTACAAGTTACGCTGTTTTTTGGTAAAAAAAGAAAAAATGGTAAAAAAAGTGAAGCACAGATCAATCACGTCTCGCTTCGAAAAAAAGCTTCAACAGCAACTCACTTTCATGACCAAGAACACCATCAGTTAGCTCGGTTTTGGGATGAAGCGCCTCCGGGGCAAATCTTCTGAAACCTCTCCTGGGATCAGCAGCGCCCCATACGATCCTGGATATTTGGCTCCAGCCCAGTGCGCCGGCACACATCACACAAGGCTCCAGGGTAATATATAGTGTACAATCTTTAAGGTATTTGCCTCCAAGCCAGCTGGTAGCTGCTGTAATGGCAAGCATTTCAGCATGCGCAGTTACGTCATTGAGGGTCTGTGTCTGGTTGTATGCCCGCGCGATGATCTTATTCTGACAAACGACTACCGCACCTACCGGGATTTCTCCCTCCCGAAAAGCTTGTTCTGCCTCTGCCAGTGCCCTTTTCATGAAATATTCGTCGTCGTAAGGATGAATCATCTTTTTGTTTTGTATTTTAGCGACCTGAAAAATAAATAGATTACAAATGTACAGAAATCATACTTGCGGCGAAATACGCATGGAAAATTCCGGGCAGGAGGTACTTCTTGCCGGATGGGTGCAAACCGTCAGAAATTTGGGTGGTATGACCTTTATCGATCTGAGGGATCGTTATGGAATTACACAACTGGTTGTTGATGACCACACCACAGATGCTGTCAAAAATATTGCCTCCTCTTTGGGACGTGAATTTGTTGTCCAGGCCCGCGGAATTGTCAGGGAGCGTTCCAGCAAAAATGCAAAAATCCCTACCGGGGAAGTTGAACTCCATCTTACGGAGTTGAATATCCTCAATGAAGCAGTTACTCCTCCTTTTACCATCATGGATGATACCGATGGCGGAGACGAGCTGCGGATGAAATACCGTTACCTTGATCTGCGCAGGGAGGCCGTTAGAAAGAATCTCGAGTTGCGGGCAAAGATGGCCCACGTGGTAAGAAACTACCTGGACAGTAAAAATTTCATTGAGACGGAAACACCCGTAATGATCAAATCAACACCTGAAGGTGCCAGGGATTTTGTGGTACCATCCAGGATGAACCCCAACCAGTTTTATGCCTTGCCTCAGTCTCCGCAGCTTTTTAAACAGTTGCTGATGGTCGCAGGTTTCGACCGCTACTACCAGATTGTAAAGTGTTTCAGGGATGAAGACTTGCGGGCCGATCGTCAGCCGGAGTTCACCCAGATCGACTGTGAGATGTCCTATGTACACCAGGAGGATGTGTTGAATATGTTCGAAGGTTTGACCAAACACCTTTTTAAAGAACTCAAAGGGATCGACATTGTTGATTTCCCAAGGATGACTTTTGCGGAAGCCTTTGAAAGGTATGGCAACGATAAACCGGACCTTCGGTTCGGAATGGTTATCCACGAATTAACCGACCTGGTAAAAGGCAAGGAGTTTAAATTATTTGAAGAAGCTGAATACATCGGCGGTATCTGCGCAACAGGTTGCGGCGAATATACCCGCAAACAACTGGATGCATTGACAGAGTACATCAAGAAACCACAAATTGGCGGAACCGGACTGGTGTATGCCAAGGTTAACCCGGATGGGAGTGTCAAATCCTCGGTAGATAAATTTTATTCACCGGATGAACTAATGGCCTGGGCAGATCGCTTTGGGGCTCAGCCTGGTGATCTGTTGCTGATCATGTTTGGATCCAGGGAAAAAACGCTTCCCGTAATCTCCTCACTCCGGCTTGAAATGGGCCGTCAGTGCGGATTCATGGACAAAGAGAACTTTAAGCCACTCTGGGTAGTTGATTTCCCTCTGTTGGAGTGGAACGAGGAAACACAACGCTTCTTCGCCATGCACCATCCATTTACCTCACCGAAGCCTGAAGACATTGCCTTGCTGGACACCAATCCTGGAAAGGTTAGGGCTAATGCCTATGACCTGGTAATCAATGGTGTAGAGATAGGCGGAGGTTCAGTCCGTATATTTGACAGTGCCTTGCAGGCAAAAATGTTCAAGATCCTGGGTTTTACAAAGGAGGCAGCAGAAGATCAGTTTGGTTTTCTGATGAATGCCTTCAAATTCGGAGCCCCTCCCCATGCCGGTATTGCATTTGGCTTCGACCGGCTGGTCTCGATGTTTGCCGGGCTTGATTCAATTCGTGATGTCATTGCCTTTCCGAAAAATAATTCAGGCAGGGATGTGATGAATGATTCTCCCTCTCCAATCGCCCAGGCTCAATTGGACGAGCTCTACCTTAAACTTGTCAAAATCGAATAAGTACAAAAAAAAGGGATTGTTAAAGTCCCTTTTTTTTTGCCTATACTCCGATCTCTCCCTTTAAATTGTTGCTCAGGTAATATTTGGTCTCTTCCGGCGAAAGATTTTGACCAAGCAGAAACATAAGTTTGGTTACAGCCGCCTCGACAGTACTATCTGCTCCGCTGATGACACCCGCCTTTTGAAGCGCTATGCTGGTCTCATAATGACCCATCACGACCTTGCCACCCGGGCATTGGGAGACATTCATCAGGATTAATCCACTCCTGGCAGCTTTTTTGATGGCTGCAAGTAGCCAACCGGTGGTGGGCATGTTGCCTGAACCATAAGACTCCAGTACAACTCCCTTCAGATCACTCATCTGGAGAATATTTTCAAAATAATGACGGTTGAGGCCCGGAAAAATTTTTAGGATGATCACCCGGTCATCTATGGCGGTATTGATCTTCAGTACCCCATTGTTCTTTGGGTAGTTTATTTTTTCAAAATTGTAGACGATATCTACTCCTGCCCTTGCCAATGCAGGGTAGTTGTAGGAGGCAAAGGCACTGAACTGGGCCGAATCTTTTTTGGTGGTACGGTTACCACGAAACAACTGGGAGTCAAAATAGATGCAAACCTCCGGAACGACAGACCTTCCCTCTTTTTTTGCTGCGGCAATCTGTACAGAGGTAATGATGTTCTCTTTTCCATCCGTCCGCAGGACACCGATGGGCAATTGAGAACCAGTCATGACTACGGCCTTGTCAAGATTTTCAAACATGTAGCTGAGAGCCGAAGCGGTATAGGACATGGTATCGGTACCATGCAGGATGACGAATCCGTCGTATTTGGTATAATTTTTCTGGATGGTGCGTGCCAACTGTGCCCAGATGGCCGGAGTTATGTTCGAGGAGTCAATGGGTGGATTAAAGGTGATGGAGGAGATGGCATATCCCAGTTTGCTAAGTTCGGGAATTTCGTCAAGCAACATCCCGAATTTCATGGGAACCAACGATTTGGTCACAGGATCCTCACGCATTCCTATGGTTCCACCGGTGTAGATAATGAGTATAGAAGCTTTTTCGTTGGAAAGCATTTGAATTTTTTCAAGTTAGAGAGCTGCTTACAAATGTAGGGAAAAGTTAAATGGGTTATAAGAAATGGGTTATAACTTATAAATCATAACTTTTCTCAGAATCCAAACAGCACCTTGGCATTCTTCGAAGTAATATCGGCAATATTCGCAAGGGAGGTGTTGTGGAGCTGGGCAATTTTTTCGGCTATTGTCACAACATAGGAACATTCATTGCGTCTGCCTCTGTGCGGAACCGGGGCGAGCCAGGGAGAGTCTGTCTCAATCAGCATATGACGCGGATCTATTTTTTGAATGGTCTCCCCAAGATCAGAATTTTTAAAGGTAATGATGCCGTTGATTCCGATTTTAAAACCCAATTCTATTACCTGTTCCGCCTGTTCAAACGTACCTGTAAAACTGTGGAAGACCCCTTTTAATTCTGGCGTATGCACTTTTCTCAGTTGCTCCATCACTTCGTTGAAGGATTCCCTGACATGAATAACTACCGGGAAATTTCGATTTTTTGCCCAGGTAAGCTGGGTATTGAATGCCTCCGTTTGCTCTTCCAAAAAGGATTTGTCCCAGAAGAGATCAATCCCAATTTCACCAATACCATAAAACTTGCGTTTGCCAAGCCAGTATTCAAGGATCTGAAGCTCCTTGCGGAAATCTTCCTTGACAGAGGTTGGATGCAATCCTACCAGCGGGAAAAATAGTCCGGGGATGGTGTCGGTTAAATCCATCAATGGTTTGATGGAGGAGCTGTCTATGTTCGGAAGTACAATGCGTTCGACACCCGCCTCAAGGGCACGGGTTATCACCTCATCACGGTCCAGGCTGAAATCGGCTGAGTAGATATGCGAATGACTGTCAACAAACATAATTGCAAATTTCCCACAAATTTAAGCAAGCTGATTGTCAGTTAGGTTAAGAGAATGTTATATGTATAATAAGAAAAAAGGAGTTGCTTTTGCAACTCCTTTTTTCTTATTATACCAGCCCCTGCGCCAGCATCGCATCCGCCACCTTCACAAATCCGCCAACATTGGCTCCCTTGACGTAGTTGATGTAACTCCCGTCCCGGCCAAATTTCTGACAAGTTTCGTGAATGTCGTGCATGATGAGGTGCAATCTTTCATCCACCTCCTCTTTGGTCCAGTTGTACCGCATGCTGTTTTGCGACATTTCCAATCCGGAAACGGCCACTCCACCTGCATTTACAGCCTTTCCCGGAGCATAGTGAATCTTGTTGTCGAGGAAATAGTTGACAGCCCCCGCGGTGCACCCCATGTTGGAAACCTCCCCGATCAGGAAGCAACCGTTTGCAACCAGCATTTTTGCATCCTCCTCATTCAATTCGTTTTCAGTGGCACAGGGCAGGGCAATGTCCACCTTCTGCTCCCATGGTTTGGCATTGGGGAAGAAATGACAGCCATATTCTTCGGCATAGGGAGCTACCACATCGTTGTTGGTAGCACGAAGATCCAGCAGATAATCTATTTTGTCACCCGAAATCCCGGCGGGATCGTAGATGTATCCATCGGGCCCGGAGATTGTAACCACTTTTCCTCCCAGTTCATCAATTTTCTTGATGGCACCCCAGGCAACATTGCCAAATCCTGAAACAGAAATGGTCTTGCCTGATAACTCTTTTCCCATCTCCTTCAGCATGTGCTGTACAAAGTAGACTGCTCCGAATCCGGTTGCCTCCGGACGGATGAGGGATCCACCCCAACCCAGACCTTTGCCTGTCAGAACACCGGTGAATTCATTGCGAATGCGCTTGTATTGCCCGAACAGGTAACCAATTTCACGACCACCAACACCAATATCGCCAGCCGGAACGTCCGTATTCGGACCAATGTGACGGAAGAGCTCAGTCATAAAGGATTGGCAGAAACGCATGATCTCGTTGTCGCTTCGACCTTTGGCACTGAAATCTGAGCCACCTTTGCCACCTCCCATGGGAAGGGTAGTGAGGCTATTTTTAAATGTTTGTTCGAAACCCAGAAACTTCAGAATGCTCAGGTTAACACTTTTGTGAAAGCGCAATCCTCCCTTGTAGGGACCTAAGGTACTATTGAACTCTACCCGGTAACCCCTGTTGATCTCAACCTCTCCCAGGTCGTTCATCCACGGAACACGGAACATAATGGTCCGCTCGGGTTCAACCATGCGCTCCAATATTTTGGCTTGCTTGTATCGCGGATTGGCATCGTATACCTCCCAAACTGTTTCAATAACCTCCCTAACTGCCTGGTGAAACTCATTTTCACCCGGAGTACGGGCTTTCAGCTCCTCCATAAATTTAACGATTCCGGCATTCATGATGTAGATTTTAGATGAATTATTTGAATAAAACAACATCCAAAAGTAATCGTTTTTTTATTCGGATATTCTCCCATGAATGTGAATTATATCATTAATTCTTAGATAATCAAAGTTTTAGAGTCTCTTCAGAAATTAGTTGATTTTTGAAGGGATTGATTGGTTTTTGATTTCATTTCGAAAGTGAAAGGGGAGTATTTGAGCAAAGTTTTAAAAAATAGAAGCTTAGGCGAGGGAACGATTGCAAATAAATTCAAGTAGGAATTAGGAGAGATTATTGAAATTTTCAACGAAGTGACTGTTGAAATTTTTCTATGGCTAAACTGCATGTTGCCTGTATTTAATCACTGGAAACGAGCACAGGCCAATCCCACAAAAGATGATGTAAATGCACTTGCGAGTTCCATACGTACAAACTGAAATTTAATATTTTAACAATGATATTTACGTATGAAAATCGACGGGTTTAAAAACCTTATTCCTTCAGGCAACCTTAGTAGTAAAGGGTAAAGTCCTGATTTTCGCCCGCGTATAGATCTTGACAAAATCATACATTTTGGGATCGGGCGGAATACAGTGAAAAGTCAAAGTGGAATCTGCTTAATAAGGTTTTGGTTATCTCTTCACCTCCTGTTTCTACTAAGG
>CAZVTL010000018.1:0-2398 GCA_964630075.1 uncultured Tangfeifania sp. | reverse complement strand
TGCGCCCTGGTGAAGCCCTTCGAGTGGCAGAATGCCTGCGCCACCGACGACTTAAGGTTACCTCAGAAAAATAAGGTTTTGCATTTTGCCTACTTATTACAATCATTAAGAATGAATGCTTTATGAAAAGATTGAAAAAATAAATTTAAGCAGTTTCTAAAAAGATCTGAATGCGTACCCGTTCTTATTAAATACAAAGCTTATCAAACAGATCTTTGGAGTCTTTTACGCTTGTTCCTTTCCCTGACTCCACATCCTGAATGGCGACCATTGTATCATAATTTGGGAATGGCTCATGTACTAGATGGGCATCCACATTCATTTTTCTCAACATTTTGGTAAGTAACGCCTCTTCTGACTTGTTCTTTGGTTTAATGATAATTGTTGACATAGCTACCTGTTTTTACAAAGATACGGACAAATGGGAAATGTTGGATTATCTAACTGGTTATATTACAATCTAAAGCCATTGATAGCAATTCTGAAACTATATAGTAACCATCGAAAGTTGCAGGTAGTTATTCTGAACCCATAAGTAGCCTTTCTGAACCCATAAGTAGCCTTTCTGAAACCGTAAGTAGCCGTCGAAAGTCGTAGGTGGCATTTCTGAAACCATTAGTCGCCAACGAAGACCGTAGGTAGCAATTCTGAATCCATAAGTAGCCCTTCTGAAATCATAAGTAGCCATCTAAAGTCATAGGCAGCAATTCTGAAACCATTAGTAGCCATCGAAACTCATAACTCATATCTCATAACTTATATCTCTTTTTCCTATTTTAATCGTAATTTCGCAGCAAATTTTTAAGCACAAACAGTTTAAGAGAGATGGAATATAACTTCAAAGAGCTGGAAGCCAAATGGCAGCAGTACTGGGCAGACAACAAAAGTTTCAAGACTACAGACGACTTTTCCAAACCGAAATTTTACTGTCTGGATATGTTCCCCTATCCTTCCGGGGCAGGCTTGCATGTTGGACACCCTGAGGGTTACACGGCCACTGACATTGTTTGTCGTTACAAGCGGAGCAAGGGTTTCAACGTCCTTCACCCGATGGGATGGGACGCTTTTGGATTGCCGGCTGAGCAGTATGCCATTCAAACCGGTACGCATCCCGCAGAAACCACCCAAAAGAACTGTGACAATTTCAGGCGCCAGATCCAATCCCTTGGACTGAGCTACGACTGGGACCGCGAGATCAATACCACCGATCCCTCCTATTTTAAGTGGACCCAATGGATTTTTACCAAGCTCTACAATACCTGGTTTGACGCTTCTGTCCGGAAGGGCAGACCAATCAATGAGCTTACCATTCCTGAGGAAATTACCCTGGCCGGGAAGAGGGCTGTCAGGGAATACATTGATCAGAAACGGCTGGCCTATTATGGCGAAGCACAGGTTTGGTATTGCCGTACCTGCAAAACTGTCTGTGCCAACGAAGAGGTGCTGAACGACGGATCGCACGAAAAGTGCGGCACCAAGGAGGTGGAACGCCGTTTCCTGAAACAGTGGATGTTGCGGATCCCGCACTATGCCGAAAGGTTGCTGGAGGGGCTCGATGGCCTCGACTGGCCCGAAGGGGTCAAGGAGATGCAGCGCAACTGGATTGGCCGGTCTACCGGTGCCGAAGTAGATTTTGCACTTTCAGGTTTGGACAAAAAACTGAGGGTCTACACCACCCGTCCGGATACGCTTTTCGGGGCAACCTACATGGTAGTGGCGCCCGAACACGAACTGGTTGGTGAACTGACCACACCGGAACAAAAAAGTGCAGTTGCACAATATATTACAAATGCGGCGCTGAAGAGCGACCTTGATCGTACCGATCTTGCAAAAGGGAAAACCGGGGTTTTTACCGGAACCTATGCTATTAACCCGCTGAACGATGCCCAGATACCTGTCTGGGTGGCAGATTATGTCCTGATGGGATACGGAACCGGCGCCATCATGGCGGTCCCGGCCCACGATGAGCGCGACTTTGAATTTGCCCAAACCTACGATCTTCCGATTGTTTGCATTCTTGATCCGGTTAATGGTGCCAATGCGGATCTCCGTGCCAAAGTGCTGGCCGGAGCGGCTTGCTGGAGCGAAGATGGCACCTATATCAATTCGGCCAATCCTAAAATAGGTATCGATATCAACGGGCTGACCAAAGAGCAGGGCATTGCCCAGGTTACTGCTTGGCTGGAGGCTGCCGGACTCGGAAAGGCCACTGTCAATTACAAGCTGCGCGACTGGCTCTTCAGCCGCCAGCGTTACTGGGGCGAGCCCTTCCCGGTCATCCACTGGGAAGATGGAGAGGTCACCCTGCTCGACGATGCTGAACTTCCGCTTCTGTTGCCCGAAGTGGAAAAATACCAACCCGGCGAGACCGGCGAATCCCCTTTGTCCAATGCAGGTG